>CAXTTP010000039.1:0-15209 GCA_964247195.1 uncultured Sphingomonadaceae bacterium | reverse complement strand
CGCCTCAAGGAGATTGGCAGCCGCGCCCGCGCCGAACTGGAGGCGGTGATGGGCCGCAAGGTCCACCTGTTTCTCCACGTCAAGGTACGGCCCGAATGGGAGGAGGACCGAACCTTCTACAAGGACATCGGGCTCGACTGGGTGGAGTAGCGGCGGTCGGCCCTATCCAGGCTGATCTTGCGCGGCGGCGGCGAGAAGCTCGTCCACCCACGCCGGCACGAGCAGGCTCGCCGGGCCGAGCCGCGTCTCCGCGAAGAAGATGCTGCCCGCCGACGGATCGAGGTTGAGTTCGATCGTCGCGGCGCCATGGTAGCGCGCGGTCTGGACGAAGCCGGCGGCGGGGTAGACCGCACCCGACGTACCGATCGAGGCGAACAGGTCGGCGCGGGAGAGCGCCTTATCGATCGCCTCCATGCGATAGGGAATCTCGCCGAAGAAGACGATGTCGGGGCGGAGCGCGCCGGCAGCGCCGCAGGCCGGGCAGGCAGGCCCGTCGGCCAGGCTGCCTGCCCAGCCGATCCTGGCGTCGCACGCCCGGCACCACGCCGAACGGAGCTCGCCATGCATGTGGAGCAGCCGCCGGCCGCCGGCGCGTTCATGCAGGTCATCGACATTCTGGGTGACGATCAGGAGTTCGCCCGGCCATTCGGCATCGAGCCGCGCCAGCGCCCGGTGCGCCGGGTTCGGCGCGACCCCGGCGAGCGCGGCGCGGCGGGCGTCGTAGAATTGCTGGACGAGCGCCGGATCGCGCGCCAGCGCCTCGGGCGTGCATACGTCCTCGACGCGATGCCCCTCCCACAGCCCGTCCGGGCCGCGAAAGGTGGCGAGGCCGCTCTCGGCGGAGATGCCGGCGCCGGTGAGGATAACGATGTTGCGGATGCCGGCCATGTCGCGGCGGTGCTTACAGGCGGATCGCGCAACCGGCCAGCACTGCCGACCCGGCCGGCTCGTCAACGCGTCGGCGCGACCTCGTCACCGAGCACCGCGAGATAGTCCTTCGTCGTCAACGCCGGTTCGAACTGGCAGCCGGCGGCGAGGTCGTCGGCCCACATCACCCGCGCCGCGACATGGCCGACGCGCGGCAGCATCAGCCAGATCAAGCTGCCGCGCTGCAGCGCCGAATAGGTGTGCAGCCGGGCGCCGTGAACCGAGATGTCGACGACCTTGCAGAGCGTGCGGCCACTCTTCCCGATCTGCGCGTCGAGCGCGACCGGAGCGCGCGGCGACCGCCTGCGGCGGTCTTCCTTTCCGACAGGCTCGAACTCGGCGGCGAACATTCGGCTTTTCTCGCGAAGCGGAAGCAGACGCTACGCCGGCAATGCCTAACAAGTGGTGGACGCGCCGCTCAGAGCCAGCCGGCGGTCTGCGCCAGCAGCCAGACGCCGATCACCAGGAACAGGAGTGCCGCGATCGCGCGCACCAGCGCGAGCGGCACCCGCTTGATCAGCGCGTCGCCCAGGAACACGGCGGGCACGTTGGCGATCATCATGCCGAGCGTGGTGCCGCTGGTGACCGCGACGACGTCGTGGAAGCGGGCGCCGAGGGCCACGGTGGCGATCTGGGTCTTGTCCCCCATCTCGACGAGGAAGAAGGAGATGACGGTGGTGAGGAACACGCCAAAGCGGGCCGGCTTCTCTTCCGTCGCGTCGATCTTGTCCGGGACCAGCGTCCAGATCGCCATCGCGATGAAGGAGGCCGCGACCAGGTAGCGGAACCAGGTGCCGTCGAGGAACGCCGCCGCGCGCGATCCGACCAGGGCGGCGAGGAAATGGTTGCCGACGGTGGCGAAGAAGATGCCGGCGACGATCGGCCAGGGTCGGCGGAAGCGGGTGGCAAGAAGGATGGCGAGGAGCTGGGTCTTGTCGCCGATCTCGGCGAGGGAGACGATCGCGGCAGAGGTAAGGAGCGCTTCCATCGATTATTCCCCGGCCAGGCGAAGCGAACCAACGGCACCGCACCCCCCGCCCGGCAAAGCGGGGGCGCAGCGCCATCGGTCTCGCCTGGGCGGTGTTCCCGCCCTCCTCGCGCCACGGCGTCTCCACCGAGCATGTTGACGCGAGCCCCGTCCGCAGACGGCTGGCTACTCCCCGGATGACCCGCGCGGGTATAAACCTGTGCGCGGGCGAGGCAAGCGTCGTCATCCGGTCTCGCGCGGCGCCGCTCGGCGGTTGCACAAGCCGCGCCGCTTGCCCATGACCCGGCGATGGCAGAGAGGGCGGCGGCATGAGCAGGATCGGGATCCTCGGCGCGAGCGGGCGGATGGGCCGGGCGATTGCCGCGGTCTGCCACGAGGGCGGCATCCGCGTCGCCGGCGGTGTCGACCGGCCCGAGGTAAGCGGCGAGATCGCGCCGGGCCACAGCTTCGAATCGGACGCGACCGCACTCGCCAAGATCAGCGACGTGCTCGTCGACTTTTCGGCGCCGACAGCGCTCGAAGCGCACCTTGCGGCGGCGCGCGCTGCCGGCGTGGCGATCGTGATCGGCACGACCGGCCTCCACTCCGGGCACCATGAGAGCATCGATGCGGCGGCCCGAGACGTGGCGATCCTTCAGGCGGCGAACACCTCGCTCGGCGTCAACCTGCTCGCCGCGCTCGTCCGCCAGGCAGCGGCCGCGCTCGGACCCGAATGGGACATCGAGATGCTGGAGATGCACCACCGCGACAAGGTCGATGCTCCCTCCGGCACGGCGCTGCTGCTGGCCCAGGCGGCGGCGGAAGGGCGCGGCGCGACGCTGGAGGAACTGAGCCGCTTCGACCGGATCGGCGCCAGCGCGCCACGCGAGGCCGGGACGATCGGCTATGCGTCGCTGCGCGGCGGGTCGGTCGCCGGCGACCATGTCGCGATCTTCGCGGCCGACGGCGAGCGCATCGAGCTCGGTCATCGCGCCGACAGCCGCATGATCTTCGCGCGCGGCGCGGTGCGCGCGGCGTTGTGGCTCGCCGGCAGGCCGGCCGGCCGCTACGCCATGGCCGACGTGCTGGGCCTGCCGTGAAGAAGGCCGACATCCTCGCCTTCTACCGCAGGCTGTGCGAGGCCGACCCGGCGCCCGAAACCGAGCTCGATTACGTCAATCCGTACACGCTGCTGGTGGCGGTCGCGCTCTCGGCGCAGGCGACCGACGTCTCCGTCAACAAGGCGACCCGGGATTTGTTTCGCGAGGTCCGCGATCCGCAGGCGATGATCGATCTCGGCGAGGACAGGCTGAAGCAGCACATCCGCACCATCGGCCTGTTCAACACCAAGGCCAAGAACGTGATCGCGCTCAGCCGCGCGCTGCTCGCCGATAATGGCGGCCAGGTGCCGGCCGACCGCGACGCGCTGGAGAAGCTGCCCGGCGTCGGCCGCAAGACCGCCAACGTGGTCATGAACGTCGCCTTCGGGGCGGAGACGATCGCGGTCGACACGCACATCTTCCGCGTCGCCAATCGCACCGGCCTCGCGCGGGGCAAGACGCCGCTCGCCGTCGAGCTCGGCCTCGAACGGGTGACGCCGCCGGCGTTCCGGGCGCATGCTCATCACTGGTTAATCCTGCATGGCCGTTACGTCTGCAAGGCGCGGCGGCCGGAATGCTGGCGCTGCCCGGTGGCCGATCTGTGCGCCTACAAGCCCAAGACGCCGCCGCCGGGCACGCCATCGGACGAGGCGCGGTCGATGCGACCTAGCCCCCGCCCGAGCGTTGATCGAAATGTCGCCCGCCCGACGCACCGGGCCAAGGATGGAGAGTGAAATGCGTCTGGTAACCGTCACCGCCGCGATCGCCGTTCTGCTCTGCCTCGCCGGTGTGGCCGATGCGCGTACCAGGGGCGTGCCGCCGGTAACGCCGGACGGCAAGTCCGAGAGCTGCATCCCGTTGACGAACATCCGCGAAACGCGGGTCCGCAGCGATCAGGTGATCGATTTCTACATGAACGGCCACAAGGTCTATCGCAACACGCTGCCGAACAGCTGCCCGCAACTCGGCTTCGAGCAGCGCTTCAGCTATGAGACATCGCTGTCGCAGCTCTGCTCGACCGACATCATCACCGTGCTCTATTCCTCGCCGCCGATGCGCGGCGCGAGCTGCGGCCTCGGTGAATTCCAGCCGGTGACCGGCGCCCCGCGCTGAGCGGATGGCGATTGGGGTAGCGGCAACGCCAGCGCTTTGCTAAGCGCCGGCGCCACGCACCGGTAGCTCAGCTGGATAGAGCACTGCCCTCCGAAGGCAGGGGTCAGGGGTTCGAATCCCTTCCGGTGCACCACCTTGCCCCCAACTTCCAAATGGGGCTGCCACCTTCGGCGGCCGTCGTCCCGCGGTCAGCCGCCCAGTTCCTCGTCGTTGCGATATTTGAGCTCCAGATAGCGGCCTTGCGTCGCCAGCTTGTGGAGGTCACCGCTGGCAAGCTGCCCGCTCATCCGCGTCAGCTCGGCGTCGACGACGGTCAGGCCGTCGAGGAGCTGACGATCGGGGCTCGGCCCGTCGCGGGCTTCGCGGCGGAGCTGCTCGGGGACGCGCCGGTAGCCGTTCACGAGCTCAGGCAGCTCGTCGCAGAGCAGTTTGCGGATCTCGGCGGCGGCGGGTTCGCGCGGGTCGAGCGTCGCCAGCTGCGGCGCGAGCGATTCGAGCTTGAGCCCGATCCCGTCGACCAGCCGCGCCGCCGGCGCCGGCAGCGCCGGTCGCTGCCGCTCCAGCCATTCCTCGGTGCGCTGCGGCAGCAACGGCAGGTCCGTCGCGGCTAGTGCGGTGGGCGTCGGCTCCGGCGCGCGGCCGAGCGAGAGGATGGCGAACCAGGCGAGCACCAGCACGAGCGCCAGGGCCATGACCCCCGTGGTGCCGATCGGGCCGACGATCAGCCCCCACGCTACCGCCGCGACGAGCACGGCGACGAACGCCGCCATCAGCCGCCGTCCCGTCCGCGCCAAGGCGCGGCGGCGCCGCTCGCGCTGGCGCTGGCGCTGCCGCCTTCCCTCCGGCGAGACGCGGTAGAGGATGTCGCCGGCGCGGGCGTCGACCCGAGCGGCGATCTCGTCGGTGATGCGGGACAGGTCGCGCATCAGCCGTCCAGCGCTGCGAACGGCTGCTCGCGACCGGAGACCCGGGCCTGCGCCGCACCTTCGGCGCGCGCGATGTAACCGCGCGATTTCTCGACCTCGCCGGTCAGCGATTCGACCGTCTGCTTCATCGATCCGAGCGCCTCCAGCTTGAAGCGATCGATCGTGTCCATGGTATCGTAGATGTTCTGGAAGGCGCGCTTCAGCGTGTCGAGCGGGATGGTCGATTGCGCCGCCTGCTTGTGGATCTCCGCAGTCTGGCTCTTGAGCAGGCTGCCGGTCGAATCGATGATGTTGGCGGTGGTGGTGTTGAGCCCGGTGATCTGCTCCAGCACCAGCTTCTGCGCCGTCAGCGCCTGCGCCACCGTCACCGCAGTGCGCAACGCCGAGACGGTGGTGGTCGACGCGCGGTCGACGCCCTTGACCAGCTCGACATTGTTCTTCTTGACGAGGTCGAGCGCCAGATAGCCCTGCACCGTCACCGCCATCTGCGTCAGAAGGTCGGCGGTGCGCTGGCGGATGTAGAACAGCGCGCTCTCGCGGATCGCCTTGGCCTTGGCCGGGTCGGTGGCGTCGAGCTCGGCCGCCTTGTCCTCGAGCCCGGCGTCGAGCGTCTTGGCGATGTGGATCATCTGCTCGAGCCGGCCCATCGCCGCCCACAGGCTGCGCCGCTCGACGTCGATCGCGGCATTGTCCTTGAGCAGTTCGTCCTTGCCGCCGGCCAGCCGCGCCAGGATCGAGGCGATATGGCTCTGCGCAGACTTGTAGCCGTCGAAATAGTTGCGGAGCTTGCCGCCCATCGGGATGATGCCGAACAGCCGGCGCGGCGCGAGCAGGCTGTCGCGCCGGCCGGGATCGAGATCCTCGATCGTGCGCCGGAGCTCGGCGAGGTCGGTGCCGACCGAGCTTTCGGAGTCCATCGCCCGCACCGGCCGGTCGAGGAAGCGGTTGGACTGGCCGGCGGCTTCGGCGATCTCCTTGCGGCCCATGTCGGTCAGCTGGTCGACGCGACGGCCGAATTCCGGGCTGTTCGCGTCCTCGGCGACCAGCTCGGCGATGAAGCTGTCGGCCTTCTCCTCCAGCGCGGTCTTCTGCTTGGTGTCGAGCGGCACCAGCCCGGCCGCGCGCTCCGGCGCCACCACCGCCACCGGTTCGGGTGCCGTCAGGACCAGATCGGCCTCACCGCGCGTCGCCATGTCTTCCTCCGCTTCAATCGCCCGCGAAGATGGCCGCGAACGGCCCGGCGTTCAAGCGCATGCGGACGGCGGCTACTGCATCGCCGCCTTTCCAGCCGCTCCCGGTTGCAGGGCCTGCAACCATGATGCCGCCCTTCGCACTTGCGAGATCAACTTGCGCGCCGCACAAAGCACGTGCCTTTCAGGCATCCTCTCCTATACTTCGGGTCGGATCTTACGGTCCGGCCCGTTTTTTTTGGAGTGCGGATGGACCTTCAGGCGTAACCGTGTTCGGCCGCCAGCATCAGACCTTCATGTTCGTGGTGACGTTGTTGAAGGTATTGGTCAGCTTCTTGCCGACACTGGACATGGCGGTGATGGCGGCGACCGCGATCAGCGCCGCGATCAGTCCATATTCGATGGCAGTCGCGCCCCGGCTGTCCGGGAACAGTCTTAGTAATTGCTTCATGGGTTGTTCCACGGACTAGGTTGGGCGCCCGCATTACAATTGTGACATTTAGTTTTAGTGAACGCGGCCATAAACCTGCGCGTCAGAGCGTCTTGAGCGGGAGGCCGCGGTGATGCCCGCCCTCCAGAAGGCGCAGTTCCCCGCTGGACACATACCGCAGCCGGGTCTCTAGAGGCCGCCGTGACCGATGCCGCGCTCGCCCTGGTCCTCGCCCGCGCGCAGTTCGCGTTCACGGTCTCGTTCCATTTCCTGTTTCCCGCCTTCTCGATCGGGCTGGCCAGCTACCTCGCCGTGCTGGAGGCGCTGTGGCTGCGCACCGGCGACGATCTCTACCTCGACGTCTTCCGCTACTGGCTGAAGATCTTCGCGATCGCCTTCGCTATGGGCGTCGTTTCGGGCATCGTCATGTCCTATCAGTTCGGCACCAACTGGTCGGTATTCTCGGACAAGGTCGGGCCGGTGATCGGGCCGCTGATGGCCTATGAGGTGCTGACAGCCTTCTTCCTGGAGGCGGGTTTCCTGGGCGTAATGCTGTTTGGCCGCGAGAAGGTCGGCAAGGGCCTCCATTTCGTCGCGACCTGCTGCGTCGCGCTCGGCACCTTTATTTCGGCGTTCTGGATCCTGTCGGCAAACAGCTGGATGCAGACGCCGGTCGGCTTTGCGGTGAACGCCGCCGGACAGTTCGTGCCGGGGCCGAGCTGGCCGGCGATCATCTTCAACCCGTCCTTTCCTTATCGCCTCGTCCACACCGTGATCGCCGCCTATCTGACGACCGCGCTGGCGGTGGGCGCTGTCGGCGCGTGGCACCTGCTGCGCGATCGCGGCAACGCGCATGCGCAGACGATGTTCTCTATGGCGATGTGGATGGCGGCGATCGTGGCGCCGATCCAGATCCTCGCCGGCGACGAGCACGGTCTCAACACCCTCGCCCACCAGCCTTCCAAGGTGATGGCGATGGAGGGGCACTTCACCGGCCATCCGCATGGTGCGCCGCTGATCCTGTTCGGCCTGCCCGACCAGGCGGAAGGCCGCGTCCGCGCCGCGATCGAGATACCGAAGCTCTCCTCGCTGATCCTGAAGCATGATCTGAACGCGCCCCTGGCCGGGCTGGACAGCGTGCCGCGCGCCGACTGGCCGCGCGTCGCGATCGTCTTCTGGTCGTTCCGGGTCATGGTCGGTCTGGCCTTCCTGATGGCGGCGCTCGGGCTGTTCAGCCTCGTCGCGCGGGTGCGCGGCCGGCTGTACGATTGGCCGCTGCTGCACCGCTTCGCGCTGGCGATGGGCCCGGCCGGTTTCGTCGCGGTGATCGCCGGCTGGGTGACGACGGAGGCGGGGCGGCAGCCGTGGACCGTGTTCGGGCTGCTGCGGACGGCGGACTCGGTCTCGCCGCTGGCGGCGCCGGCGGTGGGCGGATCGCTGGTGGCATTCGTGATCGTCTATTTCGCGGTGTTCGCGGCCGGCACTGTCTACATCCTGACGCTGATGGCGCAGCCGCCCGGGCCCGGCGAGCCGGAGCCGGCGTCCGCGCCGATCCGCTCGGCCGGCATCACCCCCGCACCGGCGGTGGGCAAGGCAGGCGCGGCGAAGCAGGAGCGGCCGCGATGAGCGTCAACGTCGACCTTGCCGTGCTCTGGGCCGGGATCATCGCTTTCGCGGTCGCCATGTACGTGGTGATGGACGGGTTCGATCTGGGCATCGGCATCCTCTTCCCCCGCTTCAGGGTCGGCGGCGAGCGCGACATGGCGATGAACGCGATCGCGCCGATTTGGGACGGCAACGAGACCTGGCTGGTGCTGGGCGGCGGCGGCCTGATGGCGGCGTTCCCGCTGGCCTATGCGATCGTGCTGCCGGCGCTCTACGCGCCGCTGATCGCCATGCTGCTCGGCCTCGTCTTCCGCGGCGTCGCGTTCGAGTTCCGCTGGCGCCATGCCGGCCATCGCCGCATCTGGGACGCCGCCTTTTGCCTCGGCTCGATCATGGCAACGTTCGCGCAGGGGATCACGCTCGGCGCGCTCCTGCAGGGTATCAAGGTGTCGGGGCGTGCTTATGGCGGCGGCTGGTGGGACTGGCTGACGCCGTTCAGCCTGCTCACCGGCGCGAGCCTGCTGGTCGGCTATGCGTTGCTCGGCGCGTGCTGGCTGGTGTGGAAGACGGCGGGGCCGCTGCACGACGCTGCCCGCCGGCTGGCGCGCATCCTCGCGCCAGCGCTGCTCGCCGCGATCGGGCTGGTCAGCGCCGCGACGCCGTTCCTCGAAGGGAAATATTACCAGCGCTGGTTCGCCTGGCCGGGCCTTCTCGCGACGGGCAGCGTGCCGGTGCTCGTCGCGATCGTCGCGGTGCTGCTGCTCCGCAACCTCGTCAAGGGCAACGATCGCGCGCCGTTCCTGCTGACTCTCGCCCTGTTCGGCCTGGCGATGATCGGCCTTGCCATCTCGATCTGGCCGGACGTGATCCCCGGCCGGATCAGCATCTGGGCGGCGGCGGCACCGGCGCGCAGCCAGAGCTTCATGCTGGCCGGCGCCGCCGTGCTGGTGCCCGTGATCCTGGCCTATACCGGCTGGGCCTATTGGGTGTTCCGCGGCAAGATCGGCGACGGAGGCTATCATTGATGGCGCGCTGGTGGCGTCGGCTGGCCTGGTTCGCCGGCATCTGGGCGGCGAGCGTCGCGGCGCTCGGGCTCGTCGCCGGCGGGCTGCGCTGGCTGCTGCGCTAGCCGGCCGCCGCGCTGGGCGACGATCCGCTTGTTGTGGCTGCCGTCCTGCCTGCGGCGCGATCTTCGTCGGCTTCGCGCTGGCACTGCGCGACGCGCGGGCCTGATCTGCGGGCGGCTTGTTGAACGGCGGCTTTTCCGCTATTGCGCCGCACAAATCTCCCCCTTTCTCAGGATATAAGTTCATGGCGCTCCGCAACGTGGCGATCATTGCGCACGTCGATCACGGCAAGACCACGCTGGTCGACCAGCTCTTTCGCCAGTCCGGCACCTTCCGCGAGAACCAGCGGATCGAGGAGCGGGCGATGGATTCGAACGACCTCGAGAAGGAGCGCGGGATCACCATCCTCGCCAAGTGCACCTCGGTCGAGTGGCACGGCGCGGACGGCGAGACGACGCGGATCAACATCGTCGACACGCCCGGCCACGCCGATTTCGGCGGCGAGGTGGAGCGCATCCTGTCGATGGTCGATGGCGTGATTCTGCTCGTCGACAGCTCCGAAGGGGCGATGCCGCAGACCAAGTTCGTCACCGGCAAGGCGCTGGCGCTCGGCCTCAGGCCGATCGTCGTCGTCAACAAGATCGACCGGCCGGACGAGCGCACCCAGGAGGTGCTCGACGAGGTATTCGACCTGTTCGTCAGCCTCGATGCGTCGGACGAGCAGCTCGACTTCCCGGTGCTCTTCGCCTCGGGCCGCAACGGCTATGCCAGCGACGACGCGGCGGCGCGCTCGGGCACGCTGGCGCCGCTGTTCGAGACCATCGTCGGCCATGTGCCGGCGCCGTCCGCCGATCCCGACGGTCCGTTCAAGTTCCTGGTGACGCTGCTCGACCGCGACAATTTCCTTGGCCGCATCCTGACCGGGCTGATCTTCTCGGGTTCGGTAAAGACCAACATGCCGATCCACGCGCTCGACAATGACGGCAAGGTCGTCGAGACCGGCCGCGCGTCCAAGATCCTGTCGTTCCGCGGGCTGGAACGGGTACCGGTCGAGGAGGCGGGCGCAGGCGACATCATCTCGATCGCCGGCCTCACCGCCGCGACCGTCGCCAACACCATCGCCGATCCCGGGGTGACCGAGCCGCTGCACGCCCAGCCGATCGATCCGCCGACGCTGTCGATGCGCTTCGCGGTCAACGACTCGCCGATGGCCGGCCGCGAGGGCACGAAGGTCACCAGCCGCATGATCCGCGACCGGCTGATGCGCGAGGGCGAGTCCAACGTCGCCATCCGCGTCACCGAATCCGATGATCGCGACAGCTTCGAGGTCGCGGGCCGCGGCGAGCTCCAGCTCGGCGTGCTGATCGAGACGATGCGGCGCGAGGGCTTCGAGGTCGGCATCAGCCGGCCGCGCGTGCTGTTCCGCGACGGCGAGGCCGGGCGCGAGGAGCCCTATGAGACGGTCGTGATCGACGTCGACGAGGAATATTCGGGCACCGTCGTCGAGAAGATGGCAAACCGGAAGGGCGAGATGACCGACATGCGTCCGTCCGGCGGCGGCAAGACCCGCATCACCTTCTCGGCACCGTCGCGTGGCCTGATCGGCTATCATGGCGAGTTCCTGTCGGACACCCGCGGCACCGGCATCATGAACCGGCTGTTCGAGAAATACGGGCCGTACAAGGGCAATATCGAGGGCCGGAAGAACGGCGTGCTGATCTCGAACGGCGCCGGCGAGGCCAACGCCTACGCGCTCGGCCCGCTCGAGGAGCGCGGCGTGCTGATGGTCGCGCCCGGCGAGGCCCTCTACGAGGGCATGATCGTCGGCGAGAACGCCAAGACGGACGACCTCGAGGTCAATCCGATGAAGGCCAAGCAGCTCACCAACTTCCGCGCTTCCGGCGGCAAGGACGATGCGATCCGGCTGACCCCGCCGCGCCGGCTGACGCTGGAGCAGGCGATCGCCTATATCGACGACGACGAGCTCGTCGAGGTGACGCCAAAATCGATCCGGCTGCGCAAGCGTCACCTCGATCCGCATGAGCGCAAGCGCGCCAGCCGCGCCAAGGCGGCGGCATAGGCCCGGACGGCCTCGACCGCGCGCTGGCGACGCTGGCGCGCGGCACCCGCTTCCTCGGCGGGGGGCTGCGCACGGCACCGGAGGGCGCGACGCCGCTCGCGATATCGGAGCATGGCCGCGCCAAGCTGATCGGCAATGGGCTGCGCGAGCTCGATCGCTTCCTCAACCTCCTGATCGAGGAGGTGGCGGCGACGATCGCGATTGCCGGGCTCGATCGCGGCCGCTTCGCCGGCCAGCGCAACACCGCCAACAAGCTGCGCACGGTCCGCGCGGCAATGGCACTCCCCTCGCCCGATCATGAACGGCTGCGCGCGATCGGCCGCGCCCGCGAGTGCCTGTTCCACTGCGCCCCAATGGTCCGCCGTGGCGACCAGCGGATCGCGGAGCGCCGCCTCGCGCTGGCCGACCGGCTGACGCCGAGCCCGGAGGAGCTTCACGACCTCTGCCGATTCTACGACCGGATCGCGATCGATCTGGTCCACGCCTGCGCCCGCTACCTCGGGGACCGCGAGCGCGCCAAGCGTTATCCGCCAGCTAAGGGCCGAATCGGTCGCCGGACGGTCGGCGGAACGGGCGGCAGCTGGCAGGTGGGCAGCTTGAGCTTGGCGAGATCCTCGCAGCTGCGGACCTGCGCCGACCCGTCCGGCCCGACGAAGACGCCATAGTCGCCGCCGGCGCCGCAGCGCACGCTGAACATCGCGAGGTTGCGATAGGGGCCGCGGAATATCGTCTCCTCGACCCGGCTGCAACGCTGCCCGGAATTGACGAGCGCGCCGCGCAACACCGCGCGGCGCTGGAGATCGCTCATCGCGTTCAGCCGCGTGACGAACGGATTGGGCGGCTGCGCCACCGCCGGCGCAACCGCGACGGCGGTCGCGAACAGCGCAGCCAGGATCATCCTCATCGTCGCCATCTCCCGCGGTCGAGCCCGCCAAGCGTGTATCGCAGGTCTGCCGGCAAGCACCATCCCGCCGTTTGGCGCCGAAATCCGGGCAGTTCTGTCGAAAAGGGAAATCACTGCGTTAGACCGTTGGCGTGGCGAGACTAAGCGAATCCTGGGCCGTTGAGCTTGGTGACTTGCTGCCTGTACGATGCGGCGGTCGCCCGGGTCGGTAAAGGGGCGCGGGGGGATGTGATGTCGTTTGCCTGGGTCCCGCTGTCGGCACGTCGCGCGGTGATGGCGCTTCTCGCCCTGGTCGTGGCCCTCGCCCCTATCGGTCCGGTCGCGGCGTTCGTGCCGCCGCGCTATGCGGCGATCCTGATTGACGCGCGCAACGGCGAAGTGCTCTACGCCAATGCCGCCGACGAGCTGCGCCATCCCGCCTCGATCACGAAGGTGATGACGCTCTATCTGGCGTTCGACGCACTGGTCGCCGGCCGGTTGCGGCTGAGCGACGCCATCACCATCTCGCCGCACGCCGCGGCGCAGCGGCCGTCGCGGCTCGGTCTCGCCGCCGGCCAGAGCATCAGCCTTGACGATGCGATCCACGTCATCACGGTCAAGTCGGCCAACGACCTCGCCGTCGCGGTCGCCGAGCGGATCGGCGGCAGCGAAAGCGCCTTCGCCGATCTCATGACGCGCAAGGCGCGCCTGCTGGGCATGACCAACACCGTCTTCACGAACGCCTCGGGCCTCAGCGATGCGGGCAATGTCACCACCGCGCGCGACATCGCGACGCTCTGCCTCTCCTTGCTGCGCGTGCATCCGAGCTATTACGCCTATTTCGGGCAGCAGGCGTTCAGCTACGACAAGCACCGCTTCGCCAACCACAACCACCTGCTCGGCAAGATGACCGGGCTCGATGGCATCAAGACCGGCTATACGGTCGATGCCGGCTTCACGCTCGCCGCCTCGGCACAGCGCGACGGGCGGCGGCTGATCGCGGTCGTGCTCGGCGAGCCGAGCATCGCGGCGCGCAATCGCGACGTGACGTCGCTGCTCGACGCGGGCTTTTCGGTGCTCGCGCGCCGCGCCGACGGCGAGGAGACGAGCGTCGCCGCCAATCTGCCGACGCTCAACCATCCGGCGCTGCGCATCGCCTCGGCCAGCGGCGAGGAGGGGTCGAGCAACGATCTCGCGCCGGTCCGCGCCCGCTTCCTGGCGCCATCGCCGCCGCGCCACGCGATCGCCCGCGCCAAACCGGCGGCTCACCACGAACGGAGCGCCCGCCGCGACGAGCCCGGCAAGGGCAAAGCGAGCCGACACGGCAGGAGCGCTGCCAAGGCGAAGAACGGCCCGACGCGCGAGGCGGAAGCGACGCCCCGGCGCAAGCGGAGCACGTAGCGCCCGCCTCAGGGCAGCGCCCGGGCTGCGACGGCCATGTCGATGGCGAAGCCGATCCACATCGCCGCCAGCACGATGCAGGAGGCAAAATAGACGCCGAAGCGCGCCCTCACCTGGTTCGACCCGACATGGATGAAGCTGTGCGCGCAGCGCAACGCCACATAGGCCCACGCCAGCAGCAGCTGGACATGATCGCCGTGCCGCGTGACGAGCAGCAGCGGCACCAGCGCGAAATAGAGCACCGGCATCTCGAACAGGTTGGCGAGATTGTTCGCCGGCATCTCGACCGGGCGGAAATAGCGCATCGCCGCCTCGCCGTCGGCAAAGCTCTCCGGCCCCGGGGGATGGGCGCGCATGTGTGCGAATCGGCGGACGAACATCGTGAACCAGACCGCGAAGATCAGAGCCACCAGTGCGAAGGTGGGCCACAGGATTCCGATCGGCATGATATCAATCCCTCTCGCCCCGGCAGTTCCGCCACGTTAATCACCGTCGCGCCGCCGCCGCAACCAAGGCGCACGGCGAGGAGGGCGGCATGATCGTTCCGCGCGTGGCCCAGACCAGCGACGACGTCGCCGGCCATTATGACGAGCTCGACCATGTCTATCGCGAGATTTGGGGCGAGCATGTCCATCACGGCCTGTGGCGGACCGGCCGCGAGCCGCCCGAGCGCGCGGTCGAGGCGCTGGTCGATCTCGTCGCCGAGCGGCTCGGCGCCGCGGCGGGTGAGCGGCTCTGCGACATCGGCTGCGGCTATGGCGCCAGCGCCGAGCGGATCGCGCGCCGGCACGGCGTCCACGTCACCGGCGTCACCCTCTCCGCCGAGCAGCTGGCGCTCGCCCGCACCCGCCCAGGCGATCTCGACTTCCAGCGGCGCGACTGGCTGGCGAACGACTTCGCCGACGAAAGCTTCGACCGCGCCTATGCGATCGAGAGCTCCGAGCACATGGTCGACAAGCAGCTTTTCTTCGACGAGGCGTTCCGCACGCTCAGGCCCGGCGGCCGGCTCGTGATCTGCGCCTGGCTGGCGCGGACCGGCGCGAGCCGCCGGGAGGTCGACCATCTCCTCGAACCGATCTGCCGCGAGGGCCGGCTGCCCGGCATGGGCACGCGCGAGGAATATGAGGCGATGGCGGTCGCCGCCGGCTTCCGCATCGCCGGCTTCGAGGACATCAGCCGGCAGGTCGCGCGGACGTGGACGATCTGCGCCCGCCGCTTTGCTGCAAAGCTCCTCACCCGGCCGAGCTACATGCGCCTCGTCGCCAGCCCGCGGACGAAGAACCGCAGCTTCCTGCTGAGCGTACCTCGGCTGATCCTCGCCTACCGGACCGGCGCGATGCGCTACGGCGTCCTGGCGGTGGACCGCCCGTCTGAACCTTCCGCAAACCGTTGGCAGAGCGAGCTGAAAGCGACCAACATGGAAGGTCACACGGTGACCTGATCTTGCACGGCAGGATCGAGTGACCTTCCGCGCGCGACCTGTCAGTTGCCCTGCGGCGCCGGCGCGGACGGGGCAAGCT
>CAXTTP010000038.1:13007-15258 GCA_964247195.1 uncultured Sphingomonadaceae bacterium | reverse complement strand
CCCGACGGGACGGAAGCCTATACCGTCCCCACCCACGAGACGCTCGGCAACAAGCGCTGCGAGTTCTGGCGTTTCGACATGACCACGAATGCGGTGCAGGGAAAGTCCGAGTTCCCGTGCAAGTCGCGCTTCTCGTTCGGGATGTCGGGCGACGGCGACAAGCTGTACATCTACGGCGCGAGCTTCGACATCGAGGTCTACGACGCCAGGACGCTCAAGTACGAGAAGACCTGGGACCTCGAGAACGACGTGACCGGGGCGGGACTGATCGTGACCTCGTAGGTGTCGCTGGAGCCGGCGCCGACCATCCTGATCCGCGGCGACGGCGTCGCCGCATGGTGCTGCGCGCATCTGCTAAGGCTGGCGGGGCTGGACGTGGCGATGGAGCGGGTCGACCGGCCGCAGGTTCCCGCGATCATGCTGGGTGATCAGGCGCTTGCCCTGATCCGCGACGTGTTCGGCCGCCCCGCGCTCCTCGCCGATTTGCCGCGGATCGATGCCCGCGTCGTTGCCTGGGGCGATGCCGCCGAGGCGATTACCGTTCCGCACGGCGCGGTCATCCTGTCCGAAGCGCGGCTGATCGAGGAATTGTCGGGGATCGTCGCCGCGGACCTCCCCGCGCTACAACCCACCGGCCGGCCCGGCTTTACGATCCACACCGTTGCCCCGCTGCCATCCGGCGGGCCACAGCGCTTCGGCTCACGGCGCGCGTCCGCCGCTCCGGTCACGCTGCGCAACCCGGAGGATCTGTCGCGCTGCCTGATCGAGGCCGTCGAGGAGGGCTGGCTGTTCCTCGTTCCGAATGCACAGGCATCGATCTGGCTCCTGGGGATCGGGGCACCGATCGATCGGCTGCTGGCGCGCAGCCGTCTCGTGGCGCGCTGCATCGTCGACATCGGCGCCGGCTCGGCCGGGATCGAGACCTGTCCGCGCATCGCCGATCCGGTCGTGGGCGAGGACTGGTTGGCCTGCGGCACGGCGGCGATCGCCTTCGACCCGATCTGCGGCGACGGCACGGCCCAGGCGATCCGCGAGGCGATCCTCGCGAGCGCGGTCATCGTCGCGATCGCCGAGGGCGGCGACGCGTCCGCACTGCGATCGCATTACGCAGCGATGCTGGTCGCGGCGATGCGGCGCCATCTAGCATTGTGCAGCGAATTCTACCGTACCGGCGGCGTCGCGCCCTGGTGGCAGGGCGAGCTTGCCGCTCTCGTCGAAGGCCATAGCTGGTGCACGGCGAAGCTCGCCACCGCCGCGGCGCCCCGGTATCAGCTCGAAGGGTATAGGCTCGTGGCGCGGGAGGCGTTTGTTTGATCGACGCGTCCCCTGGAACAGCCCGCGCCGGAACGCAGTTGCCCGGCGTAGCCCCGGCCGCAGTGGCCGACTGGAAGACCTATGGCCGGCTGCGGACGTTCCTGCGCCCTTATCTGCGGCGCCTGGTGCTGGTGCTCGTCGTCAGCCTGTTCGCGACCGCGCTGGGGCTGGCCCAGCCCTATATCTCCAAGCTGATGATCGACGAGGCGCTGATCCGCCGCAACATGCACGCGCTCGTCTGGGTATCGGCGATCATGGTGGTGGTGACGGTGCTCGGCTTCGCGCTCAACATCCTCGCCAGCTATCGCTACGTGTCGATCTCGGCGGCGATGCTGTTCGACATGCGCGTCGCGCTGCTGCGCCACCTGCAGACCCTGTCGCCGCGCTTCTACGGCCGGTTCAGGCTCGGCGACCTGATGTCGCGCCTGAACAGCGACGTCAGCGACGTCCAGCGCGTCGCGGCGGATTCGCTGCTCGCCGTTCTCAGCAACCTGCTCTTCTTCGTCGGCTGCGTGGGCATGATGCTGCTGCTGAACTGGAAGCTGTTCCTGGTCAGCATCGTGCTGGTCCCGGCGTGCCTGCTGACCTTCTCGCATTATCAGCGCAAGCTGACCGCGCTGACGCGGCAGATGCGCGAACGCAGTGCCGACCTCGGCAGCCTGTTCGTCGATACGATACTCGGCATGCGCGTGGTCGTGTCGCTCCAGGCCACCGAGCACGAGGCGAACCGCTTCCGCGAACGCAACGACGCGTTCATCCGCTCGATGCTGCGGATGCAGGTCGCCTCGTTCATGACCGGTGCGCTGCCGGGAACCATCCTCACCGCCGCGACATCGGCGGTGATCCTCTACGGCGGGTGGCAGATCCTGCACGACCAGATGACGATTGGCACGCTGGTGGCGTTCATGGCCTATCACATGCGCCTCCTCACCCCGAT
>CAXTTP010000038.1:0-12997 GCA_964247195.1 uncultured Sphingomonadaceae bacterium | reverse complement strand
CCATCCAGGTGCTGATGGGAATGACCTCGGGGCTGGCCTCCGCGCGGGTGTCGCTCGGCCGCATCTTCGAGCTGTTCGACACGCCCGCCGAGGTGCGCGAAGGCGCCAGCCCGGTGGCGTTGGCGCGGGTGGCGGAGTCGATCCGGTTCGAGAATGTCGACATGCGCTACGACCGCAACGCCGTCCTGGTCGACGTGACCCTCACGATTCCGGCGGGCACGTTCTGCGCGGTGCTCGGCCCAAGCGGCGTCGGCAAGTCGACGCTGGCCGACCTGCTCGTCCGCTACCTGGATCCCGATGCCGGACGGATCCTGCTCGACGGCCACGACCTGCGCGACCTGCGGCTCGCCGACCTACGTCGCGAGGTGATCCTGGTCGACCAGTCGCCCTATCTGTTCAACGACAGCATCGCTGCCAACATCGCGTTCGCCTGGCCGCAGGCCAATCGGCGCCAGATCGAGGAGGCGGCGTACGCGGCCGGGATGGACGAGCTGATCCGCCGCCTGCCGGACGGCTATGAGACGCGCACCGGCGAGCGCGGCCTCGCCCTGTCGGCGGGAGAGCGGCAGAGGATCGCGCTGGCGCGGGCCTTCCTGCGCCGCCCGAGCGTGCTGATCCTCGACGAGCCCACCTCCGCGCTCGACGCGGACACCGAACGGCTGATCGCCGCCACGCTGCGCGAGACGCTGCCGGACGCCACGATCATCGTCATCACCCACAAGCCCGCGCTTGCCGAGCTCGCCGATGCGGTCGTCACCATCGACGGCGGCCGGGCGCGCATCGCCTATCGCGATCACGCTCTGCATGCCTGAAGCGCCGCATCCGGTGCCGGGCACGACGACCGGGCAGGGCGTGCGCATCGCCGTGATCGACAGCGGCGTCCACCCCGGGCATCCGCACATCGGCCGCGTCGCCGGCGGCGTCGCCGTCGCGGCGGACGGCGAGATCCTCGACGGCGAGGAGGCCTATCGCGACCGGCTCGGCCACGGCACGGCGGTGATGGCGGCGATCCAGGAAAAGGCGCCCGGCGCCGACTATTTCGCGGTCCGCGTCTTCCACGGCGCGCTGCGCACCACCGCCGCCACGCTGGTGCGTGCGATCGACTGGTGCATCGTCCAGGAGATGGACGTGGTGAACCTCAGCCTGGGGGCGGTGAACGACGCGCATCGGCCGGCGTTCGCTGATGTCGCGGACCGGGCCATGGCGGCCGGCGCGATCCTGGTCGCGGCCCGGGAGGCGAACGGCGAGCCGTGCTATCCGGGCTGCCTGCCCACCGTCCTCGGTGTCGGCCTCGACTGGGACTGCCCACGGAACCGCTACCGCGTCGAGGCCGGCGACGGCGGGACGATCTTCTACGCCTCCGGTTATCCGCGTCCCGCGCCGGGCGTGCCGCCCGGCCGCAACCTCCATGGCATCAGCTTCGCGGTGGCCAACATAACCGGGTTCGTCGCGCGCGCGTGCGAGGCCGGCCGGGCTCCGCGATCGGCCGAGCGCGCGCAGTCGATCCGGGCGGCGCTCGCCGGATGCGCGGGCGATTACCGCTAAAATGGGGTCGTCCCAGCCCGGGAGCTGCGATAATGCAGGTCCGTGGTGCGAGCGTATGGGCTTGCGGGCAGGGCCGAAACCGGCGAAGGCGCGATCGGACGAGGAGAGAGATGATGGCTACGGCGTTGCGTGAACTGTCCCATGTCGTGGCGGGCGGCACCGACGCCCGGACCACGCGTTTCCACGAGATCTACGATCCGAACAGCGGCGCGGTGCAGGCGCGCGTGCCGCTGGGCGGGCAGGCGGAGCTGGACTTGGCGATGGCGGCGGCGCTGAAGGCGCAGCCGGGCTGGGCGGCGACCAATCCACAGCGGCGCGCGCGGGTGATGTTCGCGTTCAAGGCGCTGGTCGAGAAGAACATGGACGAGCTGGCCCTGCTGCTGTCGTCCGAGCACGGCAAGGTGATCGCGGATTCGAAGGGGGATATCCAGCGCGGGCTCGAGGTGATCGAGTTCGCCTGCGGCGTGCCCCATGTCCTCAAGGGCGAATATACCCAGGGAGCCGGGCCGGGGATCGACGTCTACTCGATGCGCCAGCCGCTGGGCGTGGTCGCGGGCATCACGCCGTTCAACTTTCCGGCGATGATCCCGATGTGGATGTTCGGGGTGGCGATCGCCTGCGGCAACGCCTTCATCCTGAAGCCCTCGGAGCGCGATCCGTCGGTGCCGATCCGGCTCGCCGAGCTGATGCTGGAGGCGGGCGCGCCGCAAGGCGTCCTCCAGGTGGTCCACGGCGACAAGGAGATGGTCGACGCGATCCTCGATCATCCCGAGATCAGGGCGGTGAGCTTCGTCGGGTCGTCCGACATCGCGCACTATGTCTATCGGCGCGGCGTCGCGGCGGGCAAGCGCGTCCAGGCGATGGGCGGCGCCAAGAACCACGGCATCGTCATGCCGGACGCGGACATGGACCAGGTCGTCAACGATCTTGCCGGCGCGGCGTTCGGCAGCGCGGGCGAGCGCTGCATGGCGCTGCCCGTGGTCGTGCCGGTCGGCGAGCGGACCGCGGAGCGGCTGCGTGAGAAGCTGCTGCCCGCGATCGCGGCGCTGCGCGTCGGCGTCTCGACCGACAAGGACGCGCATTACGGCCCGGTCGTCACTGCGGCGCACCGCGCGAAGATCGAGGGATACATCCAGATGGGCGTCGACGAGGGCGCCGAGCTGGTGGTCGACGGACGCGGCTTCTCGCTGCAGGGACACGAGGAGGGCTTCTTCATCGGCCCGACCCTGTTCGACCATGTGACGCCGGCGATGCAGTCCTATCAGGAGGAGATCTTCGGTCCCGTCCTCCAGATCGTGCGCGCGCCCGATTTCGAAACCGCGCTGCGGCTGCCTTCGGATCATCAATATGGCAATGGCGTCGCGATCTTCACCCGCAACGGCCACGCCGCGCGTGAGTTCGCAAGCCGCGTCAATGTCGGCATGGTCGGCATCAACGTGCCGATCCCCGTGCCGGTCGCCTATCACAGCTTCGGCGGCTGGAAGCGGAGCGCGTTCGGCGATACCAATCAGCACGGCATGGAAGGCGTCAAGTTCTTCACCAAGGTCAAAACGGTGACGCAGCGCTGGCCTGACGGCGCCGCGCTGCCCACCGGATCGGAGGACGGCGGCCCGTCGCGCGTCAACGACGCTTTCGTCATCCCGACGATGGGGTGACGCCGTTGTCGCAGTTCGAGCTCAGCGATGATCAGCGTGCGATCCAGGAGATGGCGCAGCGCTTCACCGCCGACGCGATCACCCCGCATGCGGCCGAGTGGGACGAAACCCACCACTTCCCGCGCGATGTGGTGACGGCGGCGGCGGAGCTCGGCTTCGGCGCGATCTACGTGTCGGAGGAGAGCGGCGGGATCGGGCTCGGCCGCCTCGAGGCGGCGCTGGTGATGGAGGCGATGGCCTATGGCTGCCCTTCGACGTCGGCGTTCATCTCGATCCACAACATGGCCGCCGGGATGATCGACCGCTACGGATCGGCGGAGGTGAAGGCGCGCTACCTGCCGTCGATGGTGACGTGCGAGCGGATCGGCAGCTATTGCCTGACCGAGCCGGGATCGGGATCGGACGCCGCCGCGCTGAAGACGCGTGCGGTGCGCGACGGCGACGACTATGTCGTCAACGGATCGAAGGCGTTCATCTCGGGCGGCGGCGAGAACGAGCTGTACGTGACCATGGCCCGCACCGGCGCGGACGGGCCGAAGGGCATCTCCTGCCTCGTCATCGAAAAGGACATGCCGGGCGTCAGCTTCGGCGCGCCCGAGAAGAAGCTCGGCTGGCATTCGCAGCCGACCGCCCAAGTCAATTTCGACGACGTGCGCGTACCGGTCGCCAACCGCGTCGGCGGCGAGGGCGAGGGCTTCCGCATCGCCATGGCCGGGCTCGACGGCGGCCGGCTCAACATTGGCGCCTGCTCGCTGGGCGGGGCGCAGCGCTGCCTGGACGAGGCGATCGGCTATACGCGCGGGCGCAAGCAGTTCGGGCAGGCGATCGCCGACTTTCAGGCGACGCAGTTCACGCTCGCCGACATGGATACCGAGCTGCAGGCTGCGCGCATCCTGCTCTACGCGGCGGCGGCCAAGGTGAACGACGGCGCGCCCGACAAGACCCGCTTCGCGGCGATGGCCAAGCGGCTCGCCACCGATACCGGATCGTCGGTGGTCGACCGCGCGCTCCAGCTTCACGGCGGCTACGGCTATCTCCAGGATTACCCGATCGAGCGCTTCTGGCGCGACCTGCGCGTCCACCGCATTCTAGAAGGCACCAACGAGATCATGCGCGTGATCGTCGCGCGCGAGCTGCTGCGCCAATGAGCGATCTTGGCACCGACGAGGTCCTGATCTTCGCCGAGGGCGGGATCGGCCGGATCCGGCTCAACCGGCCGAAGGCGATCCATGCGCTGACGCTCGGGATGTGCGAGGCGATGCTCGCGGCGCTCGTGGAATGGCGCGAGGATCCGGCGATACGGCTCGTCCTGATCGATCATGCTCCTTCGCCGGACGGCGATCCCAAGCGCTCGCGCGGCTTCTGCGCCGGCGGCGACATCCGTGCGATCGCCGAGAGCGGCGCCGGCGACGGCAGCTATGCGCGAACCTTCTTCCGCGAGGAATATCGCCTCAACCACCTGCTGTTCACCTATGCCAAGCCGACGCTGGCGTTCATGGACGGCATCACGATGGGCGGCGGAGTCGGCATCGCGCTCCCCTGCCGCTACCGCGTCGCGACCGAGCGAACGGTGCTGGCGATGCCGGAGACCGGGATCGGCCTGTTCCCCGATGTCGGCGGCGGCTGGTATCTGTCGCGCCTGCCGGGCCGGACCGGGCAATATCTCGCACTGACCGGTGGACGGATCGACGGGGCCGACTGTCTCGCGCTGGGCGTCGCCACGCATTATCTGGCATCGTCGGCGCTGGACGAGGTGAAGCAGGCGATCGCCGCCGCGCCTGAACGCGCCGAAGATCTCCTTGCCGCGGCCGCCACCACGGCCCCGCCGGCAAAGATCGAGGCGGATCGCGCGGCGATCGATAGCCTGTTCGCTTCCGACCGGTTCGAGGATGTGCTGGCCGCGCTCGAAGCCGACGGCTCGGACTGGGCGGCGCAGCAGCGCGCCACCCTGGCGACCAAATCACCGCAGACCTGCAAGGTGTCGCTGCGGCTCCTGGCGCAGGGCCGCGACCATTTCGACTTCGCCGACGAGATGCGCGTCGAATATCGCGTCGCCGTGCACGTCTGCCAGCGTCATGACTTCCTCGAGGGCGTGCGTGCGCTGATCGTCGACAAGGATAACGCCCCCGCCTGGGATCCGGCCACCGCGGAGACGGTGACCGAGGGCCTGATCGATCGGATCTTCGCGCCACTGGCCGAAGACGAGGAATGGATGCCGTATCGCGGCTGAGCCCGCCCAAGGAGACTGTCGTGCCTACCTACGAAACGATCCTCGTCGAAGCGCACGACGCCGTGACGCTCGTGCGGCTCAACCGGCCGCAGGCGCTGAATGCGCTCAATGACCAGGTGCTGGCCGACCTGATCGAGGCTTTCGCCGCCTATGATGCGGATGCCGGGCAGCGTTGCCTGGTTCTCACCGGAAGCGAGAAGGCGTTCGCCGCCGGCGCCGACATCAAGGAGATGCAGGCCAACGGCTTCGCGCACAACTTCGCCATCAACTTCTTCGCCGGCTGGGAGAAGGTGACGGCGACGCGCAAGCCGTGGATCGCCGCGGTAAACGGCTTCGCGCTGGGCGGTGGCTGCGAGGTCGCGATGATGGCCGACTTCATCCTCGCCGGCGACGGGGCCAAGTTCGGCCAGCCCGAGATCAAGCTTGGCGTCGCTCCCGGGATGGGTGGCTCGCAGCGGCTGACCCGCGCGGTCGGCAAGGCCAAGGCGATGGAGATGTGCCTGACCGGAAGGTTGATGGGCGCCGAGGAGGCGGAGCGCGCCGGCCTCGTCGCAAGGATCGTCCCGGCCGCGGATCTGGTCGACGAGGCCCTGAAGACCGCCGCCGCGATCGCTGCGATGGCGCCGCTTGCGGCGATCGCCAACAAGGAGATGGTCAACGTGGCGTTCGAGACCGGCCTCGCCCAGGGCATCCTGTTCGAGCGTCGCCTTTTCGCGGGCCTGACCGCGACCGAGGACAAGGCGGAAGGAATGACGGCCTTCGTCGATAAGCGACCGGGCGTCTGGAAGGGGCGCTGACCATGGCCGAGATCGCATTTGTCGGCGTCGGCAACATGGGCGGCGGGATGGCGCTCAACCTGCTCAAGGCGGGGCATGCGGTGCGTGCGTTCGACCTGTCCGAAGCCGCAGTGGCGCGCGTCGTCGCGGGCGGGGCGGTGGCGCTGCCCAGTGCCGCCGAGGCCGTGCGCGGCGCGGATGCGGTCGTGACGATGCTGCCCGCCGGGCGCCATGTCACGACGGTCTACGAGAACGACGTGTTCGCCGCGGCGCGTCCGGACGCGCTGCTGATCGACTGCTCGACGATCGACATCGCCACCGCGCGCAGCGTCGCCGACGCCGCTGCGGCGCGCGGCCTGCTGATGGTCGATGCGCCGGTTTCGGGCGGCACCGCGGCGGCCGACGGCGGCACGCTCACCTTCATGGTCGGCGGCCCCGGCGATGCGTTCCAGCGTGCGCAGCCGATCCTGGGAGCCATGGGCAAGGCGGTGATCCACGCGGGCGCGGCGGGCGCCGGGCAGGCCGCGAAGGTCTGCAACAACATGCTCCTGGGCATAACGATGATCGGCACCTGCGAGGCTTTCAACCTCGCCATCCGGCTGGGTCTCGATCCGCAGACCTTTTTCGACATCAGCTCGAAGGCGTCGGGCCAGAGCTGGTCGATGACGAGCTATTGCCCGGTGCCCGGCGTCGGCCCCGAGACCGCCGCCGACCGCGACTATGAGGGCGGCTTTGCGACCGCGCTGATGCTGAAGGACCTCAAGCTCGCGCTGGACGCCGCGAAGGGTGCCGAGGCGAGCGTGCCGCTGGGCGCGCAGGCGGAAGCGCTCTACCAGATGTTCGCCGGGCTCGGCGGCGCGGGCAAGGACTTCTCCGCGATGATCAAGCTGATCGACGGCAGCTGGCGGGCGGCCTGACGCGCCGTGCCTGCCGGCGGGCAGGTCAGTGGCGCGGCACCGTGTCTATTTTGGGATGAAAATAGGTGACGGGGGGGGGGCGTGATGGATTGGGATGCGATCGTCATCGGCTCGGGCGCAGCCGGTCTGACCGCGGCGGTCACCGCCGCCCGCAAGGGTCTCAAGGTTCTCGTGCTCGAAAAGACGGAGTGGTTCGGCGGCACTACCGCGCTTTCGGGCGGCGGCATCTGGATCCCGGCCAATCACCATGCCCTCGCGGCGGGAATCGAGGATACGCCCGCTGCCGCCAAGAAATATGTCGAAGGGCTCGTCGGCGAGACAGTGCGCAGCGAGGTCTTGGACGCCTACCTCCAGGCGGGGCCGGAGATGGTGCGCTTCCTCGAGGACAAGACCGAGGTCTCGTTCGCGCTCGCGCCGCACTCGCCCGATTGGCACCCCGAAATCGACGGGGCGGCCAAGGAGGGGCGGCTGCTCAGCCCGCGCGAATATGACGGCAAGCGGCTCGACGGGCATTTCACCGAGCTGCGCAGCCCGCGCGCCGAGTTCAACGCGCCCGGCGGCTTCATGATCGACCTGACCGACCTGCCGCATCTCGCCAACGCGAAGTCGTCGCCGAAGTCGTTCTTCTTCCTGGCGAAGCTCGGAGCCCGGTTCGTCTTCGACAAGCTGCGCGGCCACCATCGCGGCACGCGGCTTACGATGGGCAACGCGCTGGCCGCTCGGCTCCTGCGCTCGACGCTGGATGCCGGCGTGACGATGTGGCGCAACGCGACCGTCACCACGCTGCTGGCCGGCCCGAACGGCGTGACCGGGGTCCAGGTGGAACATGAGGGCACGATCAAGACGCTCGAAGCGCGCCGCGGAGTCGTGCTAGCGTCAGGTGGCTTCTCGGCCAATCAACAGCTGCGCCGCGCCTACATGCCCTTTCCCGACCAGCACGTCTCGATCATGGCGGATTGCAACACCGGCGACGGCATGAACATGGGCCTTGATGCCGGGGCCTCGCTTGATGGCGACAATATCGCCAATGGCGTCTGGGCGGTCGTCTCGACGATGACCAAGGACGATGGCTCGACCGCGATCTATGCGCATCTCATCGACATGGCGAAGCCCGGTTGCATCGCCGTCAACAATGCGGGGCAGCGCTTCGGCAACGAGGCGTCCAACACCTTCGTCGACTATATGCACAAGGCCCACGCGGTTCCCGCCTGGCTCGTCGCGGATGCCGCTTTCGTCAAGAAATATGGTCTCGGCCTCGTCTTCGCGGGCGGTATCGGGCTGAAGCGTCTGATCAAGGCCGGCTATATCACCGAGGCGCCGACGCTGCGCGGGCTTGCTGCGAAGATCGGCATCGACCCGATCGGGCTTGAGCAGACCGTGCGGACGATGAACCGCTATGCCGAGACGGGCAAGGATACCGACTTCAACAAGGGTGACAACGCGCTCGACCGCGACCTCGGCGATCCGTCGCATCAACCCAATCCCTGCGTCGGCCCGGTGGCGACCGCCCCCTTCTATGCGGTGAAGATCTTTCCCGGCGACGGATCGACCACCATCGGGCTGGCGATCGATGGCCAGGCGCGGGTGCTGGCGGCCGATCGTCGTCCGATCGCGGGGCTCTATGCGGCCGGGCTGGACGTCAATTCGATCTGGCGCGGCAACGCGCCGGCGCACGGTTGCAACGTCGGCCCGGCGATGACGCTTGGCTACATTGCGGCGCGCAGCATCGCCGGAGCCGCGCCACGGGCCGAGCAGGTCGCTGCGGCGGATCTACCGGACCTCGCCGAACCGCGCTGACCTTCGAGGGATATCCGTGGGAATCTTCACCCATGTCTGCCTCGGCAGCAACGACCTCGAACGGGCGAGAACGTTCTACGATGCGGCGCTCGAAGCGCTCGAACTGAAATATCTGGGTCCGTTCCTCGACCAGGGCATCGCTTATGGCCGCACCCTGCCCGAGCTGCTGCTGTTGAGGCCCTATGGGGGCGGAACCGCTACGCCATCGAACGGCGCGACGATCAGCTTCAAGGCGCCGGATCGCGCCGCGGTCAATCGCTTCCATCAAGCTGGCATTGCCGCGGGAGGAACGGATGCCGGCAGCCCGGGTCCGCGCGGCGCCGTTCCGCACGCATACGGCGCCTATCTCTGGGATCCAGACGGCAACAAGATCTGCGCCTATTGCTTCAAGCCGCCGCGCTGAAGCGGGCGACTTTCGGGCAGGCGGTACGACGAACCCGTTGCCGGCTCAGCCGGCATATGCCTTGACGAGGTCGTACAGATAGTCGCGGCCGGTATAAACCGCCTTCACGATGGCGCGCTCGTTTAGCCCGTGGGTGCCGTTGCCGTCGGGATCGCCGTAGACCCCCGGCGGCCCATATACGGGGATGCCGATCGCCTCGAGGAAGATGCCGTCGGTAGCGCCCGTCGACATCACCGGGGCGAGCGGCACGCCGGGATAATATTTGGCGAGCAGCTTCTCGGCCGGGCCGATCACCTTCGGATCGAGCGGCGGCGGCACCGCGAGCGGACCGCGATCGTCGACCTGCCTCACCGTCATGCGCGGATCGGCGATCACCTTCTCCAGCGTGTCGCGCACCTGCGCCGCTGCGACACCGGGGAAGATGCGGCAGTTGACGTTGGCCCCGGCACGCTGCGGCAGCGCGTTGTTGGCGTGACCGCCGTCGAGCAGGGTCGCCACGCAGGTGGTGCGCAGCATCGAGTGGTAGCTCTTGTCGGTGTTGAGCTTGGCCTCGGCGGCCTTGTCGCCGGGATTGGCGGCGATGGCCATCATCGCGGCCCCCATATCGTCGCCGCGCGCCTTGCCTGCGGTGCGGAAATAGGCTCGCGTTGTATCGCTTAGCTGCAACGGAAAGTCGAAGGCGCGCAGCTTCACGAGCGCGTCGGCGAGTTCGTAGATCGCGTTGTCGGGAACCGGGGCCGAACTATGCCCGCCGGGGTTGGTGGCCTCGATCCGGTAATTGACCGCTGCCTTTTCGCCGACATGGATGTTCGCGATGACGATCTTGCCCTTGCCGTCCGAGCGGCCACCGCCGCCCTCGTTGAGCGCGAACTCGGCGGCAATGAGGTCGGGCTTGTTCTTGCTGAGCCACTGCGCGCCGTTGAAGGCCCAACTGGTCTCCTCGCCGCAGGTGAGCGCGAGCTTGATGGTGCGCTTGGGCTTGTAACCGTTCTGCTTGAAGCGGATCATGGAATCGATCCAGATCGCGTCCATCGCCTTCATGTCCTGCGTGCCGCGCCCGTAGAAATAGCCGTTCTCCTCGACCATCTTGTACGGATCGCGCGTCCAGTCCTCCCGCTTCGCCGCGACCACGTCGATGTGGCCGAGCAGCAGCAGCGGCTTCACCGCTTGCGACGAGCCCGGCAGCACGACGACGAGGCCGCCCTCCTTGGGGTGATCGGGCACGGCAAAGCGCGTGATCTGGCCGTCCGCGTATCCCGCCGCCCGGAGCCGCGCCTCGATCTTGTCGGCGAGCGCGGTGCAGCTTCCGGTCGTGATGCTCGTGTCCGTCTCGACCAGCTCCTGATAGAGCGCGCGGAAGCTCGCCTGGTCCGGGCGAAGCGGCTCCGCCTGCGCGGCATGCGGGAGAGCCAGCGCGAGCGCGCCCGCGAGAACCCGACGATAAAGCTCCATGGGATCTCCTCCGTGCTTCCCGGCCGGGGCGCACTATGCAGAGATCACCAGCGATCAGGAAGGGCATCCGTCGTGGGGACCGAGAAAACCCGCTGATCCGAAGTCGCTGGCCTCCTTCCGAACGCCGCACTCTTTCTGGCACCGGATGATGGCACCATCGCTGCGTGATTGTTGGTACGGATTCCAATCGCGAAGCCCGTCGGATGCTGCTAGTTTGAGCTATCCGAAGTGTATTACGCTACGGATTAGGAGGGAGAAGCGCGGCACAGCGCTCTTCCATGGAGGGAGATGGCGATGTCTAACATGCGAAGGCTGATCACCACCGATTCCCACTGGTCGCCGCCAATCTCGCTGGTCGACGAGCTTCCGGCGGCATACCGCGAATTTGTGCCGCATCTCGAGACCCGCTCCGACGGCGAATATCTGATCCAGCCGAGCTTCCTGTCGAAGGTGCAGGATCAGAACGCGATGATGACGATGATGACCAGCCAGGGACGAAAGGTGGATCGGGCGAGTCTCGATTCGATGCTCGTCGGTGGTCATGCCGGCTCGAACCCGAGCCCATATCCGCTGGGCCGGCTGCGAGAGATGGCGCGGGACGGGGTGGTGGCGGAGGTGCTCATCGGCCCAGAGGGCTTCGGCCATCATATGCCGGGCGATGCCGACCTTGCCTGGTGCGGCCTCATGAACGACTGGCTTGCCGAAAACTACCGCGATCATTTGCACTGCTTTGCACCGAGCATCCAGTTGCCGCTGAGCGCCGGCGTTCCGGCTGCGGTAAAGGAGCTCGAGCGCGCTGCAGCGCTCGGGCTGCGGCCGGCGCTGTTGCCGGACTGCCTGCCGGATCGCCCTTATTACAATGCCGAGTGGGAACCGCTCTGGGAAGCGGCTGCGGCGCTGAAGATACCGATCAGCCTGCACATCGCCTTCGGCCACACCATGCCGCACCAGTTGAGAATGTGGCCCGGCATGACGCAGACGAGCCTGATGTGGTCTTCCGCCGCGCAGAACGAAACGATCTGCTGGTTCGTCTTCGGCGGCATTCTCGAGCGCCATCCGGATCTGAAGATCGTGATGACCGAGGGCAGCGCCGGCTGGCTGGCATGGCTGATCGAATATATGGATTACGCCTATGCCGGCCGGTTTACCCAGGCCGACGGTCCGTTGAGGCAGATGGGCGGCACGCTTAAGCTGAAGGAGCTCCCGAGCTTCTATGTGCGGCGCCAAGTGTCGTGTACGTTCATGTACGATCCCGTCGCGGTCAAGATGCGCAGCACCACCGGTCTGGATTGCCTGATGTGGGGCAACGATTATCCGCACGCGGAGGGCGTGTTTCCGGACTCGCAGCAGATGGTCGCCGAGCAGTTCGCTGGTGTTCCGGAAGACGAGATCCACCAGATGGTGTTCGGCAACGCCGAACGCATCTTCGGCTTCGATCTAGGCGCCAGCGAGGAGGCAACTCTCCTGGAAAGGCAGTTCTCGAGCTGATCGGGAGCATACCAATACACCCGTGATCGCCAGTGGCGACAAGCAACATCAAGAGCGAGGAACATATGGCGTCCACTGCTGTACAAGCCGGGTCTTCGATCGACACGGAAGGATACCACGTCCGCGACACCTTCTTCGGCAGACCTTTCATCGACCGGGACGAGCATCGCGAAAAGCCCTGGCCTCACCGCAATGTTCACGGTGGCTTCGAGAATACGGATACGCGCTTCACCTTCTATTTCCCCGTCCAGAGCGAGTGGGGCGGAAGAATGTACCATCCCCTCGAGGGCGCGCACGCCGGCCACGAAGAGGCCTTTGCCGGAATGATGGGACAGCTCATGGGCGGCCTTCCCATGATCGTCCGTCTCGGCGGCTACATGGTGGAATCCAATTGCGGCCATATCGGCGACGACCTCGATCCGCACGCCGGCAGCGATCCGACGCTCTACGGTCACCGTGCCGGCATCGAGGCGGCGCGCTTCTCGAAGCATGTCGCCAGGCAGGTCTACGGGCGCGAACCGGACTACAGCTATGTCTGGGGTGGTAGCGGCGGCGGCCGGCGCTCGCCACTCCACCTTGAATATTGCGACGGCGTCTATGATGGCGCGCTGCCGTTCATGGGCGGTGGAAATGTCGAGTCCCATGGCACCACCTCGCGCGTCCAGAGCGACCAGCCGGTACATTTCGGCTCGATGTTCAATGTCCAGCGGCTGCTTGCCGGAACGAAGCTCGAC
>CAXTTP010000037.1:0-15373 GCA_964247195.1 uncultured Sphingomonadaceae bacterium | reverse complement strand
ACCCGGCGATCGGATCGCAGTGGATCGTCGGCGTCGTCGGCCAGCTCCAGCTCGACGTGCTGATCTCGCGGCTGCAGGCGGAGTACCGCGTCGACGCCTCCTTCGAGCCTTCGCCATGGGAAACCGCGCGCTGGATCGCGGCGGACGACGAGGCGACGCTCAAGGACTTTCTGAGCGTGAACCGCGGCGCCAGCGCCACCGATCGCGACGGCGCCCCGGTCTTCCTCGCCAAGGATGCGTGGGAAGTGAGCTATGTCGTCGGGCGCAATCCCGCCATCCGTTTCACCGCGACCAAGGACCGGGCGCGGTGAAACGCCTCGCCGCGGCGCGGCGGCTCGCCGCCCACGTCGCGGAGCGGCTGGATGCGGACCTTTCGGTCGAGTTGTGGAACGGCGAGCGCCTGCCGCTGGGCACGCGGCCGCCGCGCGACGAGTTGCGCATCGTTGTCCGTTCGGCCGACGCGATCGGCCGGCTGCTGCGCCGCCCGCGGCTGAAGACGGTGTTCGAGCTCTATGCCGGCGGCGACCTCGACGTCGCCGGCGGCAGCCCGCTCGACGTGCTCGGCCGCTGGGAGCATCTGAAGGCGGTCGGCTTGCGCAAGAACCTCGACAAGGCGCTGGTCGCCCGCGCGGCGCTGCCCTTCCTGTTCAAGCCGCGCGCGGTGGGCGCCTCGCCGGGCTGGCGGGGCCGCATCGGCCGGCTGTTCGGTCGGGGCCGGCCGGATGCCGAGCTGATCCGCTTCCACTATGACGTGTCGAACGACTTCTACGCGCTCTTCCTCGATCCCGAGATGCAATATAGCTGCGCGGTCTTCACCGAGGGCAGCGAGGATCTGGCCGCGGCGCAAGCCGCCAAGCTCGACCTGATCTGCCGCAAGCTGCGGCTCACCCCGGGCGACCGGCTGCTCGACATCGGCTGCGGCTGGGGCGGCCTTGCCGCACATGCCGCGCGCCATTTCGGCGCGACCGTCCACGGCGTCACGCTCTCCGCCGAACAGCTCGCCTTCGGCCGGGCGCGGATCGCAGCGGACGGGCTCCAGGACCAAGTGACGCTGGAAATGCGTGATTACCGGACCATCGAAGGCGCGGAACTCTACGACAAGATCGTGTCGATCGAAATGTTCGAGCATGTCGGCCTCGACAATCACGACGTGCATTTCGCAAAGGTCCGCGACCTGCTCGTGCCGCGCGGCCTCTACCTCCACCAGGCGACGACGCGGCGGGCCACCCGCGACATCGCCGACTTCCGCAAGCCGACGCCCTATCAGGGCGTCATCAACCGCTTCATCTTCCCCGGCGGCGAGCTCGACCATATCGGCCTCAGCGTCACCAATCTCGAGCGGCTCGGCTTCGAGGTCCACGACGTCGAGAGTTTCCGCGAGCATTATGTGCGCACGCTGAAGCACTGGAGCGACGCGCTCTACGCGCATCGCGCCGCGGCGGAAGCGGAGATCGGCGCGGCGCGGACGCGGCTGTGGCAGCTCTATTTCGCGCTGTTCGGGCTCGGCTTCGAGCGCTGCCTGTGCGGCAATTTCCAGACGCTGGCCTCGAAGCGCCAGCCGGGGCCATCGGGATTGCCGCTGAGCGGTGCGCCGCGCGCCTGACGTGATCCGCGGTCGCGGTCTCTCAGGCCGCGTCGATCCGCCAGCCGAGCGGCTCAAGCGTCACGCCCTGCCGCTCCACCGCCGCGCGCGACAGGTTGAACTGGCAGAGCAGCCGCTCGCCACCGCCCTCGCGAACGAAGGCGAGCATGCCGTCCGGCGCGTCGAGGAAGCGCATCGATCCCTCGACCAGCGCCGGATGCGCCTTCCGAAAGGCGAGCGCGGCGCGGTAGGCGGCGAGGACGGAGCGTTCGTCCGCTTCCTCGAGGTCGACGGCGCAGGCGCGATGGGCGTCGGGCACCGGCAGCCACGGCGTCGCCGTCGAGAAGCCGGCCTGGGCCGCCTCGCGCTGCCACGGCATCGGCGTCCGGCAGCCGTCCCGCCCCTTGAATGCCGGCCAGAAGCGGATGCCGTAGGGATCGCGCAGGTCCTCGAAGCGGAGCTCGGCCTCGCCCAGCCCCAGTTCCTCGCCTTGGTAGAGGCAGATCGAACCGCGCAACGCGACCAGGAGGGCGATCGCGAGCTTCGCCAGTCGCGCCGGATCGTCGCCCGGTTGCAGCCAGCGCGAGACGTGGCGGACTACGTCATGGTTGGAAAAGGCCCAGCAGACCCAGCCCTCGGCCAGCGCCCGCTCGAACCTGGCGAAGGTGGCCCGGACATGCGCAGGCGTGAGGATCGGCCCGAGCAGGTCGAACGTGTAGCACATGTGTAGCATGTCGCGGCCCGCGGTGTAGACGCCGACCGTCTCCGCCGATCGCGCGCCGTCGCCGACCTCGCCCACCGCGACGGCGCCATATTCGTCGAGCAGCGCGCGCAGCCGCCGCAGGAAGGGCAGGTTCTCGGGCCGGGTCTTGTCGAAGACATGATCCTGAAAGCCGTACGGATTGACGTCCGGATATTCGTTCGACCCGGCGGTCGCGGGCGGGTTGTCGCGGAGCTCGGCGTCGTGGAAATAATAGTTGACGGTATCGAGGCGGAAGCCATCGACGCCGCGCTCCAGCCAGAACCGCATCGCCTCGAGCAGCGCCTCCTGCACGCCTGCGCAGTGGAGGTTGAGGTCCGGTTGCGAGGCGAGGAAGTTGTGCATGTAATATTGGCGGCGGACCCCGTCCCACTCCCAGGCGGGGCCGCCGAAGATCGAAAGCCAGTTGTTCGGCGGCGTGCCGTCCGGCCGGGGATCGGCCCAGACGTACCAGTCGGCCTTCGGATTGATGCGATCGGCGCGGCTCTCGGCGAACCAGGGGTGTTGGTCCGAACTGTGCGAGAGGATCTGATCGATCAGCACCCGGATGCCCGCATCGTGCGCGGTGGCGATCAGCGCGTCGAAATCGGCAAGCGTGCCGAACAGCGGGTCGACGCCGCAATAGTCCGAGACGTCATAGCCCATGTCCGCCATCGGCGAGGGGAAGAAGGGCGATATCCAGATCGCATCGACGCCGAGCGCGGCGATATGGCCGAAGCGATCGACGATGCCCCGGAGGTCGCCGAGCCCGTTACCGGAGCTGTCCTGGAAGGAGCGCGGATAGACCTGGTAGATGGTCGCGCCGCGCCACCATTCGCGCGCCGGCACAGGCGCGCCTAGACCTTGTCGGCGTAGATCATCCGCCCGGCGCCGATGCGCGCCAGCACCTGTTCCAGATCCGTTTCGCTGACCGCGAAGCAGCCCTCGCTGCGGCCGATCTTGCCGCGCTCGCGGACGAGATCGGGCGAGACGTACCAGGCGGCGTGGACGACGATGCCGCGCGTCTCGGCATTGGTGTTGGTGGGATCGAGGCCGACCAGCCGGCGCGAGCGGCCATGCTTGCCGTAATAGGTGTCGCCGGTGAGGAACGCGCCCGAGGAGGAGGCGAACGACCCGTCGAGATTGGAGAAGCGCGACAGCCAGCCGGTATGCTCCGGATCGGAGCCGCGGCCGTGCGCGACGAGCAGGCTGGTGGTGCGGCCGCTGACCGTGTCGACGAGGTGGAAGCGCGGGTTGCTCGACGGTGCGGCGAAGTCGGCGATGGCGATCAGGTCGCGCTTGGCGACCGCGTTGCGATGCTTGTCGAGCGCAGCCAGCGCACGGCGGAGAAGATCCGGGCGGACGCCGGACTGCAGCACCGTCGTGGCGCTTGCCTGTCCGGCGATGAGCGCCCCTGCGCCAAGCGCCCCAAGCTCGAGAAATTTACGGCGTGAAAAATCCGGTCCGGCGTGAAGCGCCATCCAACTGCCTCGCATCTACCTGAAGTGCGAGGGATATAGCGCATAAAGATACGAATTGCGCGGGTTTGGGGGTGCCCGGTTCCGCGACAGAGCCCGCTCAGGCAACGACTTGTCGATTCCGCCACCCCGTGCGACACATGCGGGGCGATCGAGCATACCAGGCTGGTCGCCACGACAGCGCCAGTGGTGGCCTTGCCAAGCCAAAGGGATTTTGCCTTTGAAAATCAAACCGCTCGCCGCCGTTGCCATGCTCGGTATCGCCAGCGCCACGATCGCGCAGGTGCAGCCCGGCCCCGCAGCGGCGCCGAAGGACAGCGACACCCGCGCCGAGGCGAGCGGCGGCGACATCCCGCAGAAGTTCACGCCGCCGGTCGGCGCCTTCGATTATACCCGGCGCGAGGTGATGATCCCGATGCGCGACGGGGTGAAGCTGCATACCGTCATCATGGTACCGAAGGGCGCGGCGAGCGCGCCGATCCTGCTCACCCGCACCCCCTACGACGCCTCTGGTCGGGCCGAGCGGGCGGACAGCCCGAAGATGCTCTCGGCGCTGCCGGAAGGCGACGAGCAGTTCGTGCGGGCGGGCTATATCCGCGTCTTCCAGGACATCCGCGGCAAATACGGTTCGGAGGGCGACTATGTCGTCACCCGGCCGGTGATCGGGCCGCTCAACCCGACCAAGGTCGATCACGTCACCGACGCCTATGACACGATCGATTGGCTGGTGAACAAGGCGAACCTGCCCGAGTCGAACGGCCGGGTCGGGATGCTCGGCTCCTCCTACGAGGGCTTCACCGTCGCCATGGCGCTCCTGTCGCCGCATCCGGCGCTGAAGGTGGCGGCGCCGGAAAGCCCGATGATCGACGGCTGGATGGGCGACGACTGGTTCCATTACGGCGCCTTCCGCCAGGCGAACATCGGCTGGATCGGATCGCAGACCGGCTACAAGGCGAAGGGCAAGGAGCCGCCGTCGAGCGGCCTCGACGATTACGAGACGTTTCGCCGGATCGGTTCGGCTGGGGCCTGGGCGAAGGCGTCGGGGTTCGACCAGCTGCCATATTGGCGGCGCATGTCCGAGCATCCCGCCTATGATGCGTTCTGGCAGGGCCAGGCGCTCGACAAGCTGATCGCCGCCAATCCTTCGAACGTGCCGACGATGTGGCTGCAGGGCCTCTGGGACCAGGAGGACATGTACGGCGCGATCATCACCTGGGAGGCGCTGAAGGCGAAGGGCAGGGCCGGCAACAACCATCTCGTGATGGGGCCGTGGCGGCACAGCCAGGTGAACTACGAAGGCTATGCGCTCGGGCCGCTCAAGTGGGACGGCGACACCGCGCTCCAGTTCCGCCGCGACGTGCTGCTGCCCTTCTTCGACCAGTATCTCAAGGACGGCGCGCCGGTCGCGGCGACGCCGCCGGTGCTGATCTACAATACGGGCGAGGTCCGCTGGGACCGGCTGGCCGACTGGCCGCTCGCCTGCGCGAAAGGGTGCCCGGCGCCGCTGACGCCGATCTACCTGCGCGACGGGTTCGGGCTCGGCTACGATCGCCCGGCCGGCTCGGGGGCTGCGGCGGAGGACAGCTATGTCGCCGATCCGGCGAAGCCGGTGCCCTATCTCTCGCGGCCGGTGGCGTTCGCCGATTCGGCGCGGTGGAAGGAATGGCTGGTGAGCGACCAGCGCTCGGTCGACGGCCGCCCCGACGTGCTTACCTACCAGACCGACGTGCTGAAGGCGCCGGTGCGCGTGTCCGGCGCGCCGATCGCCGACCTCTATGCGAAGACGACCGGGACGGACGGCGATTTCGTGGTGAAGCTGATCGACGTCTATCCGGACGAGGTCGCCTCCAACCCGGCGATGGGCGGCTATCAGCTGGCGATCTCGCTCGACATCTTCCGCGGCCGCTATCGGCAGAGCTTCGCCGCACCGACGGCGATCCCCGCCGGCAAGGTGCAGAATTACCGCTTCCGCCTGCCGACGGTGAACCATGTGTTCCAGCCGGGGCACCGGATCATGGTCCAGATCCAGTCGAGCCTGTTCCCGCTCTATGACCGCAACCCGCAGACCTTCGTGAAGAACATCTTCTTCGCGCAGCCTCAGGATTACCGGAAGGCGACGGTGTCGATCGAGCGCGGCGGCGGCGGAGCCAGCGCGGTGCTGCTGCCGATCGTGCCGCTCGACCAGCCGCAGGTCGCGGCGCGCTGAGCGCGCCCATCAGGGCAGCGGCAGGGGCAGTGGCGGCGGCGCGCCGCTCTCCTCGACCTTGTCGCTCAGCGAGCCTTGCAGGAATTCGCGCCACAGCATGATTAGCACGGCCATCGTCGCCGGGCCGACGAACAGGCCGAGCAGGCCCATCGATTCGACACCGCCGAGGATGCCGATCAGCACCCATAGGAAAGGCAGCCGGGTGGCGCTGCCGATCAGCGCCGGCCGGATGAAATGGTCGGCGATGCCGACGACGACGAGCCCCAGCGCGAAGACCGCGATCGCGCCGCCGACCGCCCCCTTGCCGAGCAGCAGCAGCGCCGCGATGCCGAACAGCAGCGCCGCGCCGAACGGGATCATCGCCGCGATCGCGGTCAGGGCGCCGAGCAGGATCGGGTGGGGCACGCCGAGCGCCACGTAGATCAGCATCATCACCAGCCCCTCGCCGATGCCGACCAGCACGAGCCCGTCGATCGTGCCGCGCACCGAGAGGATCGCCTGCCGCCCGATCCGCTCGCCGGCGGGGCCGAGCACGCGATCGCCGGCGACATGGAGCTGGCGGATGATCGCGTCGCGATCCCGCAGCAGGAAGAACAGCGCGATCAGCGTGAAGGCGAAAACGACGCTGCGATGGAGCAGCCCTTTGCCGATCAGGCGCGAATGCGCCATCAGCGAGGCGCCGCTCCAATGGTGGAGCTGTTCGGTGGCGGCTTCCGGCGTCGCGAGATTGACCTGCCACCAGGCCGTCACCTCGGCGCTGCCGAACGGCAGGTTGGCGAGCCAGGCCGGCGGTGGAATGCCGTTGGCGCGCGCCTCCGCTATCCAGCGGGCGACGTCATAGGCTTCGCGCGCGGCCCGGGCGATGCCGATCACCATCGGCACGATCACCAGCAGTGCTATGACTGTGGTGATGACCGCGGCCAATATCGTCTGGTTGCGCCGGCCGCGCCAGCGCTGCTCGGCCCGCAGGTAGAGCGGATCGATCGCGACGGCGATGATGACAGCCCAGATCAACGCCGGCAGGAAGCTCCAGCTGAGCCACAGCCCGAACACGCAGAGCGCGGAGCCGAGCAGCACGCGCGCGATCGTGGTGCGTCGGGCGGCAGTGGGATCCAACCGGTTCATGCGCCCTTGTAGCGACCCCTCGACGCTTATGGCAGTCCCTACACAGGCGCCTCGGTGGAGTCGAAAACGATGAAGTTCACCCAGACGAACCAAGTCATTGCACTACATTAATCAAATTCCAGCGCTTTCGTGTTCTTGTTCCGCTACCGTACCCGGGAGACGACATGAATTCGGTGACCGCAACCGCTTCGACCGTGCCGCCGCTCGCGCCGGACGCCTTCTCGCGCGCGGTCGCGACCGGCCCCGCCGCCGCAGCCGTCGAAGCAGCCGGCGCATCGGTCGACTATGCGACGCTCGAGAGGCGGGTGGCGACGCTCGCCGGCGCGCTGCGCGAGCGCGGCGTGGGCGATGGCATGCTGGTCGCAATTTGCCTGCCGCGCTCGTCGGCGCAGATCGTCGCGATGCTTGCCGCGTGGCGCGCCGGTGCCGCCTATCTGCCGCTCGATCCGGCCTGGCCCGAGGCGCGGCTCGCCGCCTTCGTCGCCGACGCGGGCTGCGCGGCGCTGATTGCCGATCCGGTAGTCGGAGCGCGGATCGCCGGCGCGGTACCGCTGCTTGCGCCGGATGCGGCCGGTGCCGCGCCGGTGCCGCATCGCCCGGCCGATCCCGATGCTGCCGCTTATGTGATCTACACGTCGGGTTCGACCGGCGCGCCGAAGGCCGTCGAGGTCAGCCACGCCAACCTCGCCGCGCTGATCGCCTGGCACCTCGCCGCCTTCGCGGTGCGCGCGGGCACGCGCACCAGCCACCTCGCCGGCCTCGGCTTCGACGCGGCGGTATGGGAGATATGGCCGACGCTGGCCGCCGGCGGCACGCTCGCGCTCGTCGACCAGGCGACCCGGCTCGATCCGGCGCGGTTGCGCGACTGGCTGGTGGCGGAACGGATCGAGGTCGCGTTCGCGCCGACCGCGCTCGCCGAGCCGCTGGTGGCGATGCCGTGGCCGGGATCGACCGCGCTGCGCGTCCTGCTGACCGGCGCCGATCGGCTGACGCAGCGTCCACCCGCCGGCCTGCCGTTCGCCTTCGTCAACAATTACGGGCCGACCGAGTGCACCGTCGTCGCGACATCGGGCGTGGTGACGCCGGACGGCGACGCTCTGCCCGCGATCGGCCGGCCGATCGCCGGGACCGAGGTGTACCTGCTCGGCGAAGACGGCTCGGCGGTCGCCGCGGGCGAGCCCGGCGAGATCTGGATCGGCGGGGCGCATGTGGCGCGCGGCTATCGCGGCGACGCCGCGCTCACCGCCGAGCGCTTCGTCGTCCATCCCGAACATGGCCGCCTCTATCGCACCGGCGATCTGGGTGTGTGGCTCGACGGCGGCGAGATCGGCTTTCGCGGCCGCGTCGACGGGCAGGTCAAGGTACGCGGGCATCGCATCGAGCCGGCCGAGGTCGTCGCCGCGCTCAACCGGCTGGACGAGGTCTCGGCCAGCGCGGTGGTCGCTCGCGACGGCGAGCTGATCGCCTATGTCGTGCCGGCCCCCGGCGCGGTGCCTTCCGCCGGCGCGTTGCGCGCCGCGCTCGCCGCGACGCTCCCCGACTATATGGTGCCGGCCCGCTTCGCGACGCTGGCGGCGCTGCCGCTGACCGCCAACGGCAAGGTCGACGTCAAGGCGCTGCCCGATCCCTCCGCCGCGGCGATGGCGGAGGCGCCGGCCGGCCGCGCGCCGTCGACGCCCACCGAGGAACGGCTGCTCGCGATCGTCGGCGGGGTGATCGGCCGCGATGACATCGGCGTGGACGACGACTTCTTCCTGCTCGGCGGCCATTCGCTGCTCGGCACGCAGGTGGTGGTCCGCGCGCGCGATGCCTTCGGCGTGGAGCTCACCCTCTTCCACCTCTTCGACGGGCGCACCGTCGCCCGCCTTGCCACCGCCGTCGAGGCGCTCGTGATCGAGAAGCTGGACAGCCTGAGCGACGACGAGATCCGCGCCATGGCGGCCGAATGATGGCGAGCCAGCCCGCGTCCGATCCGAGCCTCAGCCTCTACCGCCTGCTCGATCCGGCGGTGCTGGCCGATCCCTATCCGCTCTATGCGCGGCTGCGCGAGGAGGATCCGGTCCACTGGGATCCGTTCCTGCACAGCTGGGTGACGACGCGCTACGCCGACGTGCTGATGGTGCTGCAGCGCTTCTCCGCCGACCGCACCCCCTCGCCCGAGCAAATGCGCGCGCTGGGGCTCGGCGAGATCGAGCCGATCGCGGCGGTGATGGTCAAGCAGATGCTGTTCCTCGACGCGCCGACTCACACCCGGCTGCGCAAGCTCTGTTCGACCGCGTTCACGCCGCGCCGCGTCGAGCTGCTGGAGGACCGCATCGCGGCGATCGCGAACGACCTGATCGATCGCGTCGTGGGGCGCGGATCGATGGACGTGGTCGGCGAGTTCGCCGCGCCCCTACCGGCGATCGTGACCGCGCACCTGCTCGGCGTGCCGGCCGAGGACCATGCGCAGCTCAAGGCCTGGTCGGCCGACTTCGCCGAGATGCTCGGCAACTTCCAGCACAATCCGGAGCGCGTCGGCCGGGTGCTGCGCAGCACCGCCGACATGACCGCCTATTTCCGCAGCGCCATCCGCGAGGAGCGGCGCAAGCTCGAGGACGGCCTGATCCGCTCGCTGGTCGAGGCCGAGGTCGACGGCGCGCGCCTCAGCGAGGACGAGGTGATCGCCAACATCATCGTGACGATGGTCGGCGGCCAGGAGACCACCACCAACCTCATCGGGAACGGCTTGCTGACCCTGCTCCGCCAGCCCGAGCGCCTCGCCGAGCTGCGCGACCGGCCCGAGATCGCAGAAAGCGCGATCGAGGAGCTGCTGCGCTACGAGAGCCCGAGCCAGCATACCGGCCGCATCTGCCCGGAGGACATGGTCATCGGTGGCAAGACCATCCGCAAGGGTTCGGCGATGATGGCGGTTATGGCCGCCGGCAACCGCGATCCGGAACGCTTCGCCGATCCCGACCGGCTCGACCTCGAGCGGCAGGACAATCGCCACCTCGCCTTCGGCTGGGCAGCGCATTTTTGCTTCGGCGCGCCGCTCGCGCGGATGGAGGGCCGGATCGCCTTCCAGGCGTTGCTCAAGCGCCTCCCCGGTTTGGAGCTCGGCGACAGCAAGCTGGCGTGGCGCCAGAATCTCGGCTTGCGCGGCCTGACCGCGCTGCCGGTGCGGTTCGCCCCCCATGACTGACGCGATCGACCCCGCCGAGGCCCGCCGCCAGCTCCTCGCCCGGATGCTGAGCGGCAGGGCGACTTCCGCCGCCGCCGTGCCCGAGCCGATCCGGCCGCGCGACCCCGCCCGCCCGGTGCCGCTCACCGCCGAGCAGAGCCAGCTCTGGCTGCACGCGCAGATGGCGCCGGAGATGCCGCTCTACAACGAATCGATCACCATCCACCGGATCGGCCGCTACGACCATGCGGCGATGGAGCGGGCGTTGAGCGAGATCGTGCGCCGCCACGAGATCTGGCGCACCGCCTTCCTCGACGTCGACGGCGACCTCGTCCAGCGGGTCGCGGAACCCTTCGCGATCACGCTGCCGCTGATCGACATCAGCCATCTCCCCGAAGCCGAGCGCGACGCGGCGGCCGTCCGCCTCGCTACCGAGGATGCCCGCGCGCCGATCCCGTTCGACCGGGCGCCGCTGTTCCGCGCCCGCGTGGTGAAGCTCGGCGCGGAGAACCACCGCCTCTACCTCACGCTCCACCACATCATCTTCGACGGCGTCTCGATCTACCGCACGCTGGTGCCCGAGCTCGCGGCGCTGGTCGCGGCGTTCGAGAAGGGCGAACCGTCGCCGCTACCCGAGCGGACGCTGCAATATGCCGACTACGCCGCCTGGCAGCGGAACCAGGCCGATCCCGAGCGGCTGGAAAACCAGATCGCGCACTGGCGGACCACGCTTGTCGAGCCGCTGCCGCGCCTCGAGCTCGCCGGCGACCGGCCGCGCGCGGCGACGCCCAGCTTTGCCGGATCGATGGAGGTGTTCGAGCTTGGCGGCGCGCTGATCGACCGGCTGAAGGAGGTGGCGCGCGCCGAGCGCGCGACCCTCTACATGGTGCTGCTCGCCGCCTACAAGGCGATGCTGTTCCGCTATACCGGCGATACCGACATCATCGTCGGCGGCGTCACCGACACCCGTCGCCGGCCCGAGCTGCAGCCGCTGATGGGCTATTTCCTCAACACCATGGCGCTGCGCAGCCGGCCGCAGGGCGACACCCCGTTCCGTGCCTATCTGGCCGAGGTCAAAGCGAGCGTGATCGGCGCGCTGGGCGCGGGCGACGTGCCTTTCGACCGCCTCGTCCGCGCGCTCGACATCAAGCGCGGCAGCGGCACGCATCCCTTGTTCAACACGCTCTTCTCGATCGAGCCGCCGGTCGAGCCGTTTCCGGAGGGCTGGGACCTGACGCAGATGGATGTCGTCGTTGGCGCGGCCAAGTACGACCTCTATCTGGAGCTGGACGAGCGGCCCGAGGGCATGGCCGGACGATTCCTCTATTCGACCGAGCTGTTCGACGCGGCGACGATCCGTCGCCTGATCGATCACTGGACGCGGCTCCTGGAAGGCGTCGCCGCCGATCCCGCCACGACGCTGGCGCGTCTGCCGATGCTGGCCGACCATGAGCGCCGCACGCTCGGCGAGGCATGGAACGACACTGCGCGGCCGCTGCCCCATACCAGCGTCGTCGACTGGTTCGCCGAACGCGCCGCCGAGATGCCGGACGCTGCCGCAATCGAGCAGGGCGAAGATCGCTGGAGCTATGCCGATCTCGCCGTCCGGTCGGACACGATCGCGGCGCGGCTGCTGGCCGAAGGCGTGGTGCCGGGCTCGCTGGTCGGCCTCGCGCTGCCGCGCTCCGCGTGGATGGTCGCAGCGATGCTCGCCGTGTTGAAGGCGGGCGCCGCCTATCTTCCGCTCGATCCCGGCTTTCCGCCGGCGCGCCTCGCGATGGTCGCGGCGGATGCCGAGCCCGTCCTCGTGCTCGTCGAGCCCGACACGGCGGAGGCGCTGCCGGCCGGCAGCGCCAGGCTGCTCCGGCTCGAGCGCGACTGGCCGGCGCGATCGTTCGCGACGCCGCCGATCGACGGCGAGGCGCTCGCCTACGTACTCTACACGTCGGGCTCGACCGGCCGGCCGAAGGGCGTCGAGATCCCGCACGCCGCGCTCGTCAACCTGCTCGCCGCGATGCAGGAGGAGCCCGGCTTTGCGAGCGGCGAGACCTTGCTCGCGGTCACCACGCTCTCGTTCGACATCGCCGCGCTGGAGCTGTGGCTGCCGCTGGTGTCGGGCGGCCGGATCGTGCTCGCGTCGCGCGAGGCGGCGGTCGACATGGCGGCGCTCGCCGACCTCATCGCCGCCGCCCGGCCCGACGTGCTGCAGGCGACGCCGGCGACGTGGCGCGGCCTGATCGAAGCGGGCTGGGCGGGCGATCCAAGCCTGCGCGCGCTCTGCGGCGGCGAGGCGCTGTCGCGCGCGCTCGCCGACCAGCTGCTCCCGCGCGTCGGTGAGCTCTGGAACATGTACGGGCCGACCGAGACGACGATCTGGTCCACGGTCGCCCGTGTCGTCCCCGGCACCGGCCCGGTGCCGATCGGCCGGCCGATCGCGAACACGCAGGTCCGCATCCGCGATGCAGCCGGCAACGACCTGCCGGTCGGCGCGATCGGCGAACTGCTGATCGGCGGCCGCGGCGTGGCGCGCGGTTATCGCGGCCGGCCGGACCTGACCGCCGAGCGCTTCGTGACCCACGACGGCCTGCGGCTTTACCGCACCGGCGACCTGGCGCGGTGGCGGCCGGACGGCGTGCTCGAATGCCTCGGGCGCACCGACCATGAGGAGAAGATCCGCGGCTTCCGCGTCGCCATCGAGGAGGTCGAGGGCGCGCTCGCGAAGCTACGGGGGGTGAGCGGCGCGGCGGTGCGCGCCTGGCCGGACGCGAGCGGCGAGCGCGCGCTCGCCGGCTATCTGGTCGGCACCGGGGACGCGGCGGAATGGCGCGAGGCGCTGGCCCGGACCTTGCCCGACTACATGATCCCGACCCGCTTCGTATCGCTGGACGCGCTGCCGCTCACCCCGAACGGCAAGGTCGACCGCAAGGCGCTGCCGGAGCCCGGTGCCGCGGCCGGCCGCAACGCCGCGCCGCCCGCGACCCCCGACGAGGAGCGGCTAGCGGCGATCTGGCGCGACGTGCTCAAGGTGGACGAGGTGGCGCGCAGCGACGACTTTTTCGATCTCGGCGGACATTCGCTGCTGATCGCGCGGCTGCTGCGCCGGATCGAGGCGCAATATGGCATGCGCGTGCCGATGGCGGCGCTGTTCCGCGCGCCCCGGCTGGCCGACATGGCCGAACTCATCGCATCGGGGCGCAAGCTCGAAACGCCCGCGCTCGCGCCGATCCAGCCGAACGGCACGGCGACGCCGATCGTGTGGCTGGACGGCGGCTCGACCTTCCGTCCGCTCGCCGAGCGGCTGGGGCCGGATCAACCCTTCTTCGGCCTGTCGGTCGATCTGGTGCTGGAAGCCGCAGGCGGGTGCCCGCGCAACCTCGATGACGCCGCCGAACTCGTGCTGGCGGCGGTGCGCGAGGCGCGGCCGCACGGTCCCTACCGGATCGGCGGCTGGTGCACGTCCGGCATCGTCGCCTACACCGTCGCCGGCAGGCTTCGCGCGGCGGGCGAGGAGGTCGAGCTGCTGATGCTGGTCGACGTCTTCCATCCGGTTAAGGCGCGACGGCTCGGCTCGGCGCGCTTCCTTGCGAGCAAGCTGCGCTTCCATATCTCCCAGTCGATGCACCAGCCGAAGGGGAAGCGCTGGCGCTACTTCCGCGAGCGGCTGCAGGGACTGTCCGATCTCGCGGCGCTGGCCGGCGGGCGTGAAGCGGTGCTGCAGCCGGCGCTGCGCACCGCGCTCGATAAGATCGCGACCCTCCACAAGCCCGCGCGCTATGACGGCGACGTGGTCCTCTTCAAGCCCGCCGAGCATCCCGACGTCATGAACTTCGTGGAGGACTGGCGGGCCGAGATTGACGGCCGCTTTCTCTCCTTCACCGTGCCGGGCGGCCATCGCACGATGCTCGAGCCGCCCTTCGTCGACGTTCTGGCGGCGAAACTCCGGCCGCTGCTGGAACAGGCGGGCGCGCCCGAACGGCGCCAGGCGGCGTCCTGATCGCCGATCAGGCGAGCCCGCCGGCCGTGATCGTCATCCGGCGGGCCTTCCCTCATCGCGATAGACGGAGCGTTAACCAGCCGATACTCTCCGGCGCGTCAACGTGCAGGCGCGACGGCGATGACGATCAGAACGACGATTGCGGAGTTCACCTACAAGGTCGTCCAACGCGGCCGCTACTGGGCGGCGCGAGGCGCGCTCGCCAGGGGCGGCGACGGCAGCCGGCGCCCGCACCGACTCGGCGGCGAGCTGATCGTCAACCTGACTTCCTACCCGCCGCGCTATCGGACGCTGGCGCTGACGCTGCGCAGCCTGCTGGCGCAATCGATCGCGGCGGACCGCACCATCCTGTGGATCGCGCACGACGATCTCGCGACGTTGCCGTCCTCGGTGCGCCGGCTGGAAAGCGCCGGGCTGGAGATCCGCGCCTGCGACGATCTGCGCTCGTTCAAGAAGCTGGTGCCGGCGCTGGAGACCTTTCCCCGGGCGTTCCACGTCACCGCCGACGACGACCTCTATTACCCGCGCGACTGGTTGGCGCGGCTGACGGGCACGTACCTGGCGGAAGCGCCGGCGATCGTCGCCTGTCGCGCGCACATGGCACGGGTCGGCGAGGACGGGCGCCTGCTCGACTATCGTCTCTGGGAATATGCGACCGCAGCGACGCACGAACAGAACCGGGAAGGCCGCCTCTTCCCGGTCGGCGTCGGCGGGGTGCTGTACCCGCCCGGCTCGCTTGCACCGGAAGCGACCGAACGGGCGCTCCTCACGCGGCTTTGCCCGCATAATGACGACGTGTGGTTCTTCTGGATGGGCGAGCGGAAGGGCACCCGCCGCGTCCGTGTCCGAGGCGAGCTGACCCTGATAAACTGGCCCACCTCGCAGCGCGTCAACCTGTACGAGGACAACATGATGCGAGGCAGGATCGACAAAGAGATCGATGCCGTGGAATCCTATCTCGGTCCATTGGGTGAACCGTCGCCGGTCCGCGAGGTCGACGACGAACAAGGCGCATCGCGACCGGCCCGCGAATCCTCTACGCAGCTGTCGCCTTCCGCCACGATGGGGACGTGGCTGGGCGTCGGC
>CAXTTP010000036.1:0-15531 GCA_964247195.1 uncultured Sphingomonadaceae bacterium | reverse complement strand
CGAGCCCCCATTGCGAGCCGTCGCCGAGCAGGTCGCGGAACAGCGGCAGGTCGCGCGGCGTGGAGATCAGCAGGATCTCGCGGATGCCAGCCAGCATCAGGGTCGACAGCGGATAGAAGATCATCGGCTTGTCGTAGATGGGCAGGAGCTGCTTCGACAGCACATGCGTCATCGGATGGAGCCGCGTTCCGCTTCCGCCTGCCAGGATGATACCACGCCGCATATGTGTCGCTTTCCTCGCTGCCCGGCCGCCCTCTAGGCGAAGCGCAAGGCCGCGCCAAGGGTGGCGTTCGCCATCCAGCCGGGTTAGGAAGCGGCGACATCGGGGCAGAAGGAGTGATGCGTGCCGGCGCAACTGATCGAGTCCAGAAGGTTTGGGGACGAACGCGGCTGGTTCACCGAATATTACAGCATCCGGGCTTTCGCGGCGCGCGGCATCGACGACGTCTTCGTCCAGGATAATCATTCGCTCTCGGTTCCGGCCGGCACGCTGCGCGGGCTGCATTTCCAGGCGCCGCCGGCCGCACAGGCAAAGCTGGTGCGCTGTATCGCCGGTGCGATCTGGGACGTGGCGGTCGACGTGCGCCGCGGCTCTCCCACCTATGGCAAGTGGGTCGCGGCCGAGCTGTCCGCCGAGAACGGGCGCCAGCTCTACGTGCCCGCCGGCTTCCTCCACGGCTTCGTCACCCTCGTTGCCGACACGCAGGTGACCTACAAGGTGTCTGACTTCTATGCGCCGGCGCAGGATGGCGGGATCGCGTGGGACGATCCGGATCTAGCTTTGCCATGGCCGCTCGCCGGCCGCGCGCCCGAGCTTTCCGCGAAGGACCGGGCGCAGCCCCGGCTGAGGGATTGGCAGAGCCCGTTCGACTATGATGGCCGCCCGCTCGAGCCTTTGGCGGAGACCGGCAGATGACCGTCGCCAATCCGCTCCGCGTGCTGGTTACCGGCGGCGCCGGCTTCATCGGCTCGGCGCTGGTGCGCCACCTGATCGAGGAGACGCCGCACGAGGTGTTGACCGTCGATGCGCTCACCTACGCCGGCAACCTCTCTTCGCTGGCGCCGGTGATGGCGAACCCGCGCCACCGCTTCCTGGAACGCGACATCTGCGATGCCGACGGGATCGGCGCGGCGATCGCCGAGTTCCGCCCCGATGTCGTCACGCATCTCGCCGCAGAAAGCCATGTCGACCGCTCGATCGACGGGCCGGCGGCGTTCGTCCAGACGAACCTGGTCGGCACCTTCACCATGCTTCAGGCGGCGTCCGACTATTGGCGCTCGCTGGATGAAGCGGGCAAGGCGGCGTTTCGCTTCCACCACATCTCGACCGACGAGGTTTTCGGCTCGCTCGGCGACGAGGGCTATTTCACCGAGGCGACCGCTTACGATCCGCGCTCGCCTTATTCTGCGTCAAAGGCAGGTTCCGATCACCTCGTCCGCGCCTGGCATCACACCTACGGGTTGCCGGTGCTGCTGACCAACTGCTCGAACAATTACGGCCCCTATCACTTCCCCGAAAAGCTGATCCCGCTGGTGATCATCAAGGCCATCTCCGGCGAGCCGCTGCCGGTCTACGGCCTGGGCGCGAATGTCCGCGACTGGCTGTTCGTCGAGGATCATGTCCGCGCGTTGGTGGCGGTGTTCGAGCGCGGCCGGCCCGGCGAGAGCTATATCGTCGGCGGACGTTCGGAACGGACCAACCTCCAGGTCGTCCACCGTATCTGCGACGTGCTCGATCAGGTCCGCCCGCGCGCCGGCGGCGGCTCGTATCGGGACCAGATCACCTATGTCGCCGATCGTCCGGGCCACGACCACCGCTACGCGATCGATCCCTCCAAGCTGGAGGCCGAGCTCGGCTGGGCGGCGCGCGAAAGCTTCGAGGCGGGTATCGAGAAGACCGTGCGCTGGTATCTCGACAATGAAGGCTGGTGGCGGGCGATCCACTCCGGCGCCTATGCCGGCGATCGGCTCGGGCTCAAGCGCGCGTGACCGGACCGATCCTCGTCACCGGGGCCAATGGTCAGGTTGGCACCGAACTCCGGCTGCAGGGCGGCGCGGGGGTCCGCGCCGCCGGCCATCGCGAACTCGACATCACCGACGCCGCTGCGGTCGAGGCGATGATCGCCGGCGGCGGCTTCTGGGTGGTGATCAACGCCGCCGCCTATACCGCCGTCGACCGTGCCGAGAGCGACGTGGCTGCGGCGTGGACGCTGAATGCGCTCGGCCCAGCGATCCTGGCTGCCGCCACCGCCAAGGCCGGCATACCGCTGGTCCATCTGTCGACCGACTATGTCTTCGACGGAACGGCCGCCGGCCCCTACGGGGAGGATGCCCCGATCGCGCCGCTCGGCGTGTACGGGGCGTCGAAGGAAGGCGGCGAACAGGCGGTGCGCACCGCCAATCCGCGCCACGTGATCCTGCGCACAGCCTGGGTGGTGAGCGCGCACGGCGCCAATTTCGTCAAGACGATGCTGCGCCTGGGCGCCGAGCGCGAGGTCGTCCGGGTCGTTGCCGACCAGCACGGCAACCCGACGAGCGCGGCGGACATCGCCGCGGCCTGCCTGATCATCGCCAAGCGTCTGGGCGATCCGGCAAGCCCGAGCGGCACCTATCATTTCGTCAACGCCGGCGCAGCGAGCTGGTATGATTTCGCGGGCGTCATCTTCGCCGAGGCGGCGCGACGCGGCGCCTCCCGGCCGCGGGTCGAGCCGATTGCGACGAGCGACTATCCGACCGCGGCCCGTCGCCCGGCGAACTCGCGCCTGGCGACGAGCAGGATCACGCGCGACTACGGCATTCACCCGGCGCCATGGCAAAGCGCGCTGGCGCCAATTCTCGACGCCCTGGCCGGTCCGGTTTCGGCCCTCGCCGCAAAGGATTGATCCGCAATCCCGCTCTGCTGTCGGTCGGCGGGTCGGATTACCGCTACGGCTTCACGCAACGATTCAGGCTAAGGTCTCGCTCGCTGTCGAACAGCCGCCAGCCGGCATGGACATCGCGGATCATCGACCGCCGGCATCCCTTACAGCTCGACCGGAAATTGACGCCGTCGTTCCAGACCCTGGCGCGATCGGGGGAATGATGGCCGATCAGGCACTTCATTTTGCTGATCATGGCAATTCCTGCTGATTCGTTTTTAGATGCCACGAAAGTTGGTTGGCGTCTTCTGCGTAGGTGGCGCGTTGACTATACAAATGTGTAACCTGATGAATGCTATGCGGTTATTATCCAATCGACGTCGAAGACCCGCACGAACGCTTGTGGCGCAGACGGTGACGAGCTCGCCTCTCGCACCGCAAGTCATCGGGCCTCCCGGCGGCTGATACGGGCGGCAGAAAGAAGCTGACGATCATGATCTTCAAGCGCCGGGGAGCCGATCCCGAGATCGAACGTCGGGCGCTGGATCAGGCACGCTGGCTGATCCGGGACCACAAGGACGAAGCGGAAGCCGTTCTCGCCGCGAAGCTTCAACGCCCCAATCTCACTCCGGCGAACCGCCAGCGCTACAAGCTGACCGCTGACGCGCTCAAGCAGCTGCGCCGGCGCGAAAAGGCTGAGGCGGCGGCCGCCGGCACGTCGACGGCGCTGACGGTGTGGCGGCCGAGCCTGTTCAGTGTCGCCGGCCTGCGCAGCCTGTTCGGTATGAAATCGGCCAGCAAGAAGCGGCGGCGGCCGTGATGGCGCCCGGCGGAGCGACGCAGGACCACGTCATCGTCGGCACCGGCTAGGCTTCGCGGCCGACCCCGTCGAAGTCGCCGGCATCGTGGCGTTCGCGTAGCTGGAGCGGCCCGAACACGCGGTTGACGATGCTGCCGCGCTTCACCGCCTCGCGGGCGCCAATCTGGTCCACCCAGCGCTTCAGGTTGGCATATTCGTGCACGGACAGGAATTCCTGCGCGCCGTAGGCGCTGGTCATCATCCCGCCGTACCAGGTCCAGATCGCGATATCGGCGATCGAATACTCGTCGGCGACATAGTCGTGGCCGGCGAGGTGGGTGTCGAGCACGTGCAGCTGGCGCTTCGTCTCCATCGCATAGCGGTTGATCGGATATTCCATCTTGAACGGCGCATATGCGTAGAAGTGGCCGAAGCCGCCACCGACGAACGGCGCCGAGCCCATCTGCCACATCAGCCAGTTCATCGTCTCGGCGCGCCGGTGATGGTCGGTCGGCAGGAACGCGCCGAACTTCTCGGCGAGGTAGACCAGCATCGATCCGCTTTCGAACAGGCGGGTCGGCGGGCTGGTCGAATGATCCATCATCGCCGGGATCTTGGAATTCGGATTGATCGCGACGAAGTCGCTGCCGAACTGGTCGCCCTTGCCGATCTCGATCAGCCAGGCGTCATATTCCGCGCCGGCATGGCCGAGCGCGAGCAGCTCCTCCAGCAGGATCGTGACCTTCTGGCCATTGGGCGTGCCCGTCGAATAGAGCTGGAACGGGTGCTTGCCGACCGGCAAGGCCTTTTCGTGGGTGGCGCCGGAAATCGGCCGATTGATGTTGGCGAACTGGCCGCCGTTCGTCTTGTCCCACACCCAGACCTTCGCCGGCACATAGCCGGGCGGCTGGTTGTTCAGTGCGTCCGCATCGTCGGCCATCAAGGTTCTCCGGTGGCATGATCCCGTTCGGCAATATCGCCGCTCCGGCGGGGACGGCAATGCCCGGACGCGGCGGAGCAGACGGAGTGGCGCTCAGGATCCCCCCACCGCCGCGGCCGCACGGGCATAGGCCAGCGCCGCGTCCCGCTCCTCGCGTCCCTTGAACGCCACCGCCGGATCGGGCGCGTCGCCGAGCGCGTGGAGCAGCGCCCACAAGGCGAAACGGCGGCTCGGTTCGCGCTCGATCCCGAACGCGATCTCGACCCGCTCCAGCCCCGCCGCGAAGGCGCCCACGTCGAGCGTCTCGAGCGCGTCGGTGCCGAAATAGTGGTGGAGCAGCGCATCCAGGTCCATGCGCGCGGAGTGGCCGATGCAGCGGCGCCACGCAAGCGACGCGATCGGCTGGCCCGGTCGCCGCGGGTTGAACACACGCGTGCAGTTGTGCGATGCAGCCGCGCGACAGCAGGGAGGCCGATCATCCGTCAAATCGCCGCTCTCCCGTATACGATCCCCCAGGATGGTCGCGCCAGCGTGATGCTGATCACGTCGCGCGAGACGCGGCGCTGGGTCATCCCCAAGGGCAACCCGATCGAGGGGCTCGCCGCGCACGAGGCGGCCGCGCACGAGGCGCTGGAGGAAGCCGGCGTCACCGGCATTCCATGCCCGACCGCGCTCGGCGAGTTCACCTATATCAAGCGACGCAAGAACGGCCTGACCCGCAACGTTACCGTCGCGGTGTTTCCGCTCGCCTTCACCGGCCAGCTCGACGACTGGCCCGAGCAGGACGAGCGCGAGACGCGCTGGTTCTCGCTCGCGGACGCGGCGCGTGCCGTGGACGAGCCGGGCCTGCAGCAACTGATCGCCGGCTTCCGGCCGCCGCCGGCGGCTCCGGGCATGGCCGAGCGCGTCCTGCCGGCAGTCCAGAGCCGGGTAAGGGAGAAGTTGCCGATGTTGCGCTGGTTCCATTCGCTGCTGCCGCAGCAGGGGCGGTTCTTCGAGCTGTTCGACGCCCATGCCGCGACCGTCGTCGCCGGTGCCGAGGCGCTCGCCTTGCTGCTGCGTGGCGGCGAGGCGATCGACAGCCACATCGCCGAGATCGTGCGGCGCGAGCATCAGGCCGACGAGATCACCCGCGACGTGCTGATGGACGTGCGCCGCATCTTCGTGACGCCGTTCGACCGGAGCGCGATCACCGGCCTGATCGGCGCGATGGACGACGCGATCGACCAGATGAACGGCACCGGCAAGTCGATCGCGCTCTACGAGGTGCGCAGCTTCGAGCCCGAGATGCGCGACATGAGCGGCATCATCGTCGAGGCGGCGCGGGTCACCGCCGAGGCGATCCCGCTCCTGCGCCGCGTCGGCCCGAACGCGGCGCGCCTGCACGAGCTCACCGCCCGCGTCGTCCAGCTCGAGGGCCATGCCGACGAGATTCATGACGCCGGCGTCAAGTCGCTGTTCAAGCGCTACGGTGCGAGCCAGCCGATGGATTTCATCGTCGGCCGGGAGATTTACGGCCATCTCGAGAAGATCGTCGACAAGTTCGAGGACGTCGCGAACGAGATCGAAGGTCTCGTGATCGATCACGCCTGAGCGCCGCGACATGCTTTCCACGCCCTTGCTGGTGGCGCTGATCGGCGTCGCATTGCTGTTCGATTTCCTGAACGGGCTGCACGATGCCGCCAACTCGATCGCGACGGTCGTCTCGACGCGCGTGCTGAAGCCACACTATGCGGTCGTCTGGGCCGCGTTCTTCAACTTCATCGCCTTCCTGTTCTTCGGCCTGCACGTCGCGAAGACCGTCGGCACCGGCATCGTCGCGGCGAACGTCGTCGATGCCGCGGTGATCTTCGGCGCGCTGATGGGGGCGATCTGCTGGAACGTGGCGACCTGGGTGCTGGGCATCCCGTCGAGCAGCAGCCATGCGCTGATTGGCGGCCTGATCGGCGCCGGCACCGCCAAGGCCGGCTTCGGCGCGATCATGTGGAGCGGGGTCGGCAAGACGGTCGCGGCGATCGTCGTCTCGCCGGCGGTCGGCCTGATCCTGGCGCTGCTGCTGGTGCTGGCGGTCGCCTGGACGAGCCTTCGCCTGACGCCGCTCGGCGTGGACCACAGGTTCCGCAGGCTCCAGCTCGTCTCCGCCTCGCTCTACTCGCTCGGCCATGGCGGCAACGATGCGCAGAAGACGATGGGGATCATCGCCGTCCTGCTCTATTCGCAAGGCATGCTGAGCGGCGGCTTCCACATCCCGCTGTGGGTCGTCCTCTCCTGCCAATCGGCGATGGCGATCGGGACACTGGCCGGCGGCTGGCGGATCGTCCACACGCTGGGCTCCAAGATAACCCGGCTGACCCCGCCGCAGGGCTTCTGCGCCGAGACCGGCGGCGCGATCACGCTGTTCGCGGCGACCTGGCTCGGCGTACCGGTATCGACCACCCACACGATCACCGGCGCGATCGTCGGCGTCGGCGCGTCGCGGCGGCTGTCGGCGGTGCGGTGGAACGTCGCCAGCAGCATCGTCGTCGCCTGGGTCGTGACGCTGCCGGCGGCCGCCCTGTTCGGCGCACTGTTCTACGAAGCGACGCGTCTCGCGCGCTGACTTGCCCGGTCGCTCGGGAAGGGCGCAGGGAACGGTGCGCGCCGGGCGATGCCGTTCGACTAGCGGCTCGCGGGCAGATCGCGATGCAGCGCGCACCGCTCACACCATTTTGCCCACGATGATCGGGAGTCACATTGAGATGCGACTGTGGACCACCTGGGTCATGGTGCTCGCCGCCAATGACTGTCGGAGCGCGACCTATGAGGCCTTCACCCTGACGCTCGGCTACTGAGCTTGGCAATCGTGCCGACCCTGACGACCGGTCCAGCGATGGTCGTCGCGCCGGTGTCGGTGCCGGCCGTGGACGCCGCGCCGCGCGTGCAGAGCGCGGTCGAGGCGCTGGTCCAGGATGCGAGGGAATATGCCTGGCAGAACGACGTGCCGCTGGAAGAGGCGATGGCCCGGCTGCGCGCGCAGCAGGAAAGCATCGCGGCGACCGACCGGCTGCAGGAGACGTACCGGGATCGACTGGCCGGGATCGCGATCGAGCACCACCCCGTCTATCGGATCCGCGTCCTGTTGACCGGCGACGAACCGGTCCCCGATCAGGTCGTTGCGGCCGGCGGCATGAACGTGCCGATCGTCTTCCAGACCGGCGCCGCCGCTACGCGCACTCAGTTGCTCGCGGCGATCGTCGAGCGCCGGGAGGCGATCCTGGCGGTGCTGCCGGGGCCGGCCGGGATGGGCGTGGATCCGAGAACCGGAACGCTGGTCGTCACGCTCAAGGCGGCGGCGGTCGACCCGGAGGGGGAGGTTGCGCTCACCGCCCGACTTGAGGCTGCCGCCGGCGTTCCGGTCGAGATCCGCGTGCTCGACCGGCCCGATGCGAACCTGGCGGCCGAAGGCGGGTCGCGCGTCGAAGGCGTGGACCAGGCCGCCGGCAAGCGCTTCGCCTGTACCACCGGCTTCGTCGTGACGGACGGGCAGCGCAACGGCATCGTCACCGCGGCGCATTGCCCCTACACGCTCACCTATTACGCGCCGGACGGCACCACGCTGCCGCTAAGCTTCGTCGGTGCCTGGGGCGCGCGCAATCAGGACGTGCAGGTCCAGGTCAGCGATCAGGCGCTTCAGCCGCTCTTCTATGCCGACGCTGCCAGGAGCATGCTACGCGCCGTGACCAGCTGGCGGAACCGGACGAGCACCCGTGCCGGCGACGTCGTCTGCCACCGCGGCGAGCGGACCGGCTATAGCTGCTCGCAGGTGGAGCTGACCGACTATGCGCCGGCGGCCGACCTGTGCGGCGGCCCTTGCGAGCCTTCCTGGGTCACGGTCGCAGGGCCATCGTGCAAGGGCGGCGACAGCGGCGGGCCGGTGTTCAGCGGCACGATCGCATTCGGGATCGTCAAGGGCGGCAGCTATCGGCGGGACGGCACCTGCAACTTCTATTACTACATGTCGACCGACTATCTCCCGCCCGGCTGGTCGCTGCTCCACGAATAGTCGGCCGGCGGCTGCACGGCCGGGAAGCCCCGATCGTCCCGGCGCGACAGGATTTGCCATGGCCAAGCTGCCCACCGCCGCCAGGAAGCCGCCGTCGCAGGGAACGGCTTGATGATTCCCCTCGAGCTCGTCGACACGGCCGACCTTCCCGGTGGCGGCCAGTTGCGGCTGATGCGCCGCGGCGGGGATTTCTCCATCCTGTTCGGGCGGGACATGCTGATGGGCAGCCGGCTGCGCGGCTCCGAAGAGGCGCTGGCGACGCTGGTCTGCGAGCGGCTCGCCGATCCGGCCGGCCGCGTGCTGATCGGCGGCCTGGGCATGGGCTTTACCCTCCGTGCGGCGCTTGCCGCGTTGCCGGCGGGCGCGCAGGTCGTCGTCGCCGAACTGGTGCCCGCGGTGGTGGCGTGGGCGAGGGGACCCTTGGCCCATCTGTTCGGCGACTCGCTCGCCGATCCGCGCGTGTCGATCGAGATCGGCGACGTCCACGATCTGATCGCAGGCGGGCCCGCGCGGTTCGACGCGATCGTGCTCGATGTCGACAACGGCCCTGACAGCCTGATCCACCTCGCCAACGATCGCCTGTATGGCAGCGCCGGTCTGCGCGCCGCCCGTGCCGCGCTCCGCGCCCGCGGCATATTCGCCGTCTGGTCCGCCTTTGCCGACCAGGCATTCACCTCCCGCCTGCACCGCGCCGGGTTCGTGGTCGAGGAGATCGGCATCGGCGCCGCCGGCGGGCGAAAGGGTGCCCGCCATACCCTGTGGCTGGCGTCCCGGCGCCCCTAGAGGGGTCGCCCGGTCAGCGCGTCCGGGCAGCGAGCGGCGTCAACAGCGGCAGGACCGTCGCCGAGCTCTCGACGGAAGTCTGGAAGCTCGGCTTAACGTGGACGCCGGCAGCCTGTTCATAGGCATAGCCAAATGCGAGCAACCGCGCCTCGCTCCATGCCGGGCCGATAAAGGAGAGGCCGACCGGCAGTCCGCGCACCATTCCCATCGGCACGGTGAGATGCGGATAGCCGGCGATAGCGGCCAGGTTGCCGGCGCCGCCGCCGCTCGACTGATCGCCGTTCACCGCATCGATCATCCACGCCGGCGGCATCGTCGGGCCGACCAATGCCACGACATGGTTGGCGGCGAGCATCGCGTCGATCCCGTCCACGCCCGCCAGCCGCAGCGACAGCGCGCGCGCCTGCCGGTAGCCGGCATCGTCGAGCCCCTTGGTGGCCTCGGCCTTCACGAACTCGTCCTGGCCGAACAGCGCCAGCTCCCGATCCGCATGCGCGGTGTTGAAGGCGATCAGGTCGGCCAGCGTGCGCGTCTTCACCGCCGCCGGCGTGGTCGCGAGATAGGCGTTGAGGTCGACCTTGAGCTCCGTCAGCAGCACGCTGAGCTCGGCCGGGCCGAGCTTCGCCCGATCCTTGAACTCGGTGATGTCGACGAGCGTCGCGCCCTGCGCCCGCAGCACCGCAAGCGCGGACTCGAAGACCGCGTCGACCGGAACCGACCAGCCGGTGACGAAGCGAAGCACGCCGATGCGGACGCCGCGCAGTGCGTCGCGCCGGAGGCCCGCGCTATAGTCGGTGCGGTGGGCATCGGCCTGTGCCGTCGCGGCGTCGGCGGGATCGGTGCCGGCGATGGCGCTCAGCAGCCTCGCCGTCGTGGTGACGTCCTTCGCCATCGGCCCGGCGGTGTCCTGGCTGTGGCTGATCGGCACGATGTGGGTGCGGCTGACCAGGCCGACGGTCGGCTTCAGCCCGACGATGCCGTTGATCGCGGCGGGGCAGGTGATCGAGCCGTCGGTCTCGGTGCCGATCGCCGCATCGACGAGGCCCGCCGCCACCGCCGCGCCGCTGCCCGCCGACGAGCCGCACGGGTTGCGATCGAGCGCATAGGGATTGCGGGTCTGGCCGCCAACCGCGCTCCAGCCCGAGATCGACGCGCTCGAGCGCATGTTGGCCCATTCGGAAAGGTTGGTCTTGCCCAGGATCACCGCGCCGGCGGCGCGCAGCCGCGCCACCAGCGGTGCGTCCCGGTCGGTCACGTTGTCGATCAGCGCGAGGCTGCCGGCGGTCGTCGGCAGCGGCCCCTTCGCGTCGATATTGTCCTTGATCAGGATCGGCATGCCGAACAGCGGCCCGCGCCGGACGCGGCTGCGGTCGAGCGCGCGCGCCTGATCCAGCGCCGTCGCGTCGAGCGCAATCACCGAATGTATCATCGGATCGATCTTCTCGACCCGCGCGATCGCGGCCTGGGTGTTGGCGGTGGCGATGTCGGCGGTCGCCGCCAGCAGGCTGAGCAGAGTGAGGATGGCGCGCCTCCCGGTTCCGGTGTCGTATGCTTATTGGGCCGATTTCACGACCGCGCCACCCTTCATCACGAAGGCGACATGCTCCAGCACGCGCACGTCCTGCAGCGGATCGCCGTCGACCGCGATCAGGTCGCCGTAGCGGCCCACCGCGATCGCGCCGACGTCGCCGGTCCGGTCGAGCGCCTCGGCCGCGCTGCGGGTCGCGGCCTGGATCGCCTCGATCGGGGTCATCCCCCATTCGACCATCTTGGCGAATTGTCTGGCGTTGTCGCCGTTCGGATAGACGCCGGCGTCGGTGCCGAAGAGCATCTTGACGCCGGCGGCATGCGCGGCGCGAAACGTCTCGCGCTGGAGGCGGCCGACCTTGCGCTCTTTTTCCAGGCTCTCGGCGAACACGCCGTTCTTGGCGCCCTCGGCGAGGATGTAATCGTCGTTGTAGATATCCATGTCGAACCAGGCGCCATGCTGCTTGGCGAGCTTGAAGCTCTCGGCATTGGCGAGGCTCGCATGCTCGATGGTGTCGACGCCCGCGCGCAGCGCGGTGTTGATGCCGTCGGTGCCGTGGGCGTGGACCGCGACGCGCATGCCGAGCATGTGCGCCTCATCGACGATCGCCTTGATCTCCTCGTAGCTGAGCTGCTGGCCGCCGACCGAGTCGGTCTTCGAGAGCACGCCGCCGGTCATGCAGACCTTGATCACCTGCGCGCCATATTTGCGATTGGTCCGCACCGCGGCGCGGAAGCCGTCCGGCGAGTTGGCGATCTGGGGAGACGGGACGGTCACCGAGGGCGGGAACTCGGTCGAGTCGCAATGGCCGCCGGTCGCTCCCAGCGCATAGGTCGCGGGCACGATGCGCGGCCCGGGAATATAGCCGCTGTCGATGCCCTGCTTCAGCGCGACGTCGTCATAATGGCTGGAGCCGACGTTGCGCACGGTGGTGAAGCCTGCCTCGACGGTCTTCTTCGCATTGGCGACGCCGACCACCGTCCAGAAATTGTCGGTATATTCGAGGCCCTTGTAGCCGCTGAGCGTCGGGTCGCCGGTGAGGTGGACGTGCATGTCGATCAGGCCGGGCAGCAGCGTCCGCTGACCGAGATCGACGCGCCGGGCATCCGCCGGCACCGGGTCGCCCTGATGGCCGACGGCGCTGATGCGGCCATCGACGATCGTCACCTGCGGCCGATCGACCGCCCGGCCGGCGATCACGTCAATCATCTTCGCCGCGGTGACGACCACCGTCTCGGCCGCCGCCGGCACGGCCAACGCCGCCGTCGCGAGCAGGGCCGCCGCGAGCTTCGTCATCATCTGCATCCTGCACTCCCGGACGGAAAGGCGAAGCCGGCGGGCGATTTCGCGGAGGAAAGACCACGCTAGCCGGCGTGCCTGCCTCCGCCAACACGTCAATCGCCCCATGGGGACGCTTATGCGGATCGGGTCGACACCATGCCCGGCAGGCGGCCGATCCTCCTGTTCGTCGGGTCGCGCTGGCGATCAGCAAGGCGATGGGGCTATGGTCGTTGGCGCTCGATCAAGCTGTTCGCCGCGGTTAGGGCCAAGGGGCTCGGCGTCGGGAAATCGGCTGATGCGGGCGGCGTTCTAACGAAGCAGCCGATGCCATGCGGTCAGGCGTTCAAGACAGATTGCTAGGCGCCGCCGGAGCGGCGATCGTCGTGGCGCTGCTCGGCTATCTGCTGATCGCCGGCCTCACCGTCGAAATGCAGATCCGGCGGCAGCAGGCGGCGACGGTCATCGACCTGCCGAGCCTGCCCCGCCCCCAGCGCCAGCCCAGGCCGCCCGTCGATCGTCCCAAGGCGAGGAAGGCGTCCGGCCGGGCATCGCCGCGCAACCTGCGGAACAAGGCTGCGGAAGTCGTCGTCCCCGTACCGCTGGTGCTGCCGCCCGCACCCCCGATCCTGCTTTCCGCTCCGACTGCCGGCGCCGGCATGGCTTCTTCCGCGGGTGCCTCGGATCGGCCGGGCCCGGGCACGGGCGCGGGAGGGGAAGGAGACGGGTCAGGCGGCGGGGGCGACGGCGATGGGGATGGCGGCGGCGGCGTGCCGCCGCGGCTGATCAAAGGGCGCCTGAAGTTCTCCAACCTGCCGGAGGATCTTCGCGAGGCGGGCATCGGCGGCACTGTCGGCGTGAGGTATCGCGTGGACGTCGACGGTCGCGCCAGCGACTGCCGGATAACCGCCTCGAGCGGCAGCCGGGAGCTGGACGAAGCGACATGCCAGCTTATCGAAGAGCGCTTCCTGTTCGATCCCGCGCGCGATGCGGCGGATAGGCCGGTCAGGTCGATCCTTGAGGAAAACCATAGCTGGATTGTCCGTCATGACGACGACCGACGGTCCGCACCGTAGAACAGTTGAGGGTATCGCGGGGTGGCGAGCCGCCACCCCGCGGTTAGTCATGCAAGGGCCGGGAAGGATCCCGGGCCCGTTGTCAGCAATTGTTGCGCGCTCTCGTATGCTTCTTGTCGAAATGCCGACCGAGCAGCGCGCCGCCGACGCCGCCTGCCACCGTTCCAATCGTTCCGCCGCCCAGCGCGTTGCCGATCAGCGCGCCACCGGCGCCTCCCGCGATGGTGCCCACCGCGCCGTTGCCGCCACCGCATCTATGGCGATAATACCGGTTCCGACCGCGATAGACCCGATCGTTATGGTAGTATCCGTTGTGATGGCTGTAGTTCGAGTATTGCGCGAACGCCGGCGCAGGCACGACGGTCGGCGTGGCAACCAGCGCCGCCAGGGCGGCTATTGCGAGTTTGTTCCTCATCAGTTTTCTCCTTTGCGGGCGATTGAACGCGCAGAAACTAGGCTGGTTGCGACGGACGTGTAACGTTCGCCGACCGTAGGTCTCGACCCGGCTGCGTAGCGCGACGACGCGGGTGAGCGCGGCGGGCGCTCAGCGGGTCACGAAGTCGGCGAAGCTGAACAGGAACAGCAGGCACAGCCAGGCCAGCCCGGCGCCCGCCGCCACCCGCACCAGCGCGCTCGCCTGGCGCAGCTGCATGAAGATCGCGCCGATCAGCGCCGCCTTCGCCGCGCCCACTGTGAGGCCGAACGCGAGCTTGAGCGGCGCGCCGGGCAAGTAGGCGTAGCCGAGCGAAACGCCGAGCAGCAGCAGCAGGCCGCCCCAGACCAGCAACGGCACGATCAGGATGTGGCGCGTCTCGCGATCCACCGGCCTCAGCGCCCGACCAGATAGAGGAGTGGGTAGAGGATCACCCACACGATGTCGACGAGGTGCCAGTAGACCGTCGTCACCTCCGCCCCCATCCAGCGCCGGCCGAGCTCGCCGCGCCGGTCGAGCAGCAGCAGGCGCAGCACGAAGCCGAGACCGATCGTCAGGTGGGTGGCGTGGACGACGGTGATCGTCCAGTAGAAATTCCAGAACTGCGCCGCGCCCTCCGCCGCGAAGCGGAAGCCGGGCCCCGGCAGCAGATGCTCGATCACGTCCTCGCGATATTCGAAACCCTTGACCGTCAGGAAGGCGGCGCCGAGCAGCACCGTCGCCAGCCACCCCCATCGCGCCAGCCGCGTCCATCCTCCCTTGGTGGCCCGTTCGGCGACGGCGGCGGTGAGGCTGCTCGTCATCAGCACGACCGTATTGACGGTGCCGAACGTCGCGTTCGCGTGGCGCGCGCCACGCGCGAAGCCGGCCCAGTCGATGAAGCGCGCATGCGCGTAGAGCAGGAACAGGCCGCCGAAGAACAGCACCTCGGTGGCGAGGAAGATCCACAGCCCAAACTGCATCGCCTCACGCTGGCGCTCGGCGCTCTGCCAGGGGGCGTGGAGGATCGCTTCGGGCGTCTCGGCCATCACGCGCCCTGCCGTTCGCGGGGCGGCGCGTCGGGCGCCTGCGCGGTGTCGCCGTCGTCATGATAGTCATAGGCTTCCGTCGTCACGACCGGCGGCTCGTCGAAGTTCTCGGTCGGCGGCGGCGAGCGCGTGGCCCATTCGAGCCCGGTCGCATCGTGCGGATTGTCCGGCGCGCGCTCCCCGTTCAGCAGCGACCAGCCGAGGTAGAAGAGCGGCATCAGGTAGGCGATCGCCAGCACCACCGCGCCGGTCGACGACATGACGTTCCAGATCTGCCACTCGGGCGGATATTCGTGGTAGCGGCGCGGCATGCCGAGATAGCCGAGGATGAACTGCGGGAAGAAGGTGAAGTTGAACCCGAAGAACAGCGAGATCGCGGCGAAGCGCGCGAACGGCTCGGAATACATCCGCCCGGTGACCTTGGGCCACCAGAAATGCAGGCCCCCGAAGAAGGCCGAAACGGTGCCGCCGACCATGATGTAGTGGAAGTGGGCGACGACGAAATAGGTGTCGCTGACGTGCACGTCGACCGGGATCGCGGCAAGGAACAGCCCGGTGATGCCGCCGAGCGTGAACAGGCCGACGAAGCCCAGCGCGTACAGCATCGGCGCCGAGAAGCGGATCTGGCCGCGATAGAGCGTGCCGGTCCAGTTGAAGACCTTGATCGCCGAAGGCACCGCGACCACGAACGACAGAAAGCTGAACACCATGCTGGCGTAGGGGCTCTGGCCGGAGACGAACATGTGGTGGCCCCAGACCAGGAAGC
>CAXTTP010000035.1:0-15697 GCA_964247195.1 uncultured Sphingomonadaceae bacterium | reverse complement strand
CCACCGCACCGTCCGCCTCCTGCGGCATCGCAAGGCCCGCTACCCTGCCGCCAGGCGGCAGCAGCGGCGTAGCGGCGGCGATGTAGCGCGACAGTGACAGCACCGCAGCGCCCGACGCGGGGTAGCGGTTGCCGTGAAGCATCTTGTCGAGGGGTTCGTGCCATACGAGCAGCGAACCGGTCAGGCCGAGCGGGATCAGGATCGCGCACAGGATCAGTCCGATCCACTTGTGGACCTGGAACCACAGGCTGCGCGCGCCGATCCGTGTCATGCCATCTCCCCTCGTTCAGGGGGTTCCGCTTATTGCGAGTGCATCGCAAAAGCAACGATCAGTGCAGCCTCGCGCGGAAGGGGGTGAAATCGGTTCCGGCATCGTAGACGTCGATGCCCTCGCGGTGCTTCAGGAAGCCGACCACGGCATAGGTGACAGGGGTCAACAGCACCTCCCACGAAACTTTGAGCACGAACTGGCTCAGCATCACCATCGCCAGTGCGCGCACCGGCCAGTCCGGCGCGCCGTAGAAGGCCAGCGGGTAGAAGATCAGGCTATCGATCCCCTGCGCGACGATCGTCGAGCCGATCGTGCGGGACCACAGATGCTTTCCGCGGGTCAGGATCTTCATGCGCGCAAGCACGAAGCTGTTGGCGAACTCGCCTGCCCAGAACGCCGCTACCGAGGCGAGCACGATCCGCGGCACCTGCCCGAACACGGATTCGTAGGCGGCCTGGCCGCCCCAATCGGGAGCGGGCGGCAGCGCGACCACCACCCAGCTCATGAACGCCATGAACAGCACCGCCGCGAAGCCCGCCCAGATGCACCGCCGCGCCCGCGCATAGCCGTAGACCTCGGTCAGCACGTCGCCGATGACGTAGGAGACCGGGAAGAACAGGATGCCGGCGCCGAACGGCCACAACCCGATCAGCGGCAAATCGACGACCGCGCGCTTGCCCGCGCCGATGACGTTCGAAAGCAGCAGGATCGATACGAACGCCGCCATCACGAAGTCGTAATAGCGCAGCGGCCGCGAACCCAGCGCCACCGCGTCGATCGCCTGCGGCCCCGCCTGTTCGCCTGCCTCCATGCGGCGCGCAGACTATCGCAGTTCCGCGGCGATGCAATCCACGCCATGCGCCGGTGCGCACTCGTGCTCCCGACACACGACGCACCGCCTTGCTCACCGCTCCCGATTCCGCCGCAACCTGCTCCACCTGCTCGTCGGTCAACCGATGATGGCTCCACCAGCGACGCAAAGAAGAGCACCGCCTCATCCCGGCTCTTGAACGCGTGCTGCAGCGGATGGCACCTCGCGAAGTAAACACTCACACGCTAGCCTAGACAGCCCTAAGAAGCGCTCCCGCCGCGTTGGCCAAACCCGCGGCGCAGGCGGTCTTGCGTTGATGTCGTTGCGTGCAGCGCTTGCATGACGTCGGAATGGCCGGCAAACACCGCGCGGCAATCCGCCGTTGTCATTTCAACGGAATGGCCGCCGAGAGGATGGCCGATCGAACGAAGACGCCGGCGGATTCCGAGTGCGCGCCCGTAGCTCAGCTGGATAGAGCACGAGCCTTCTAAGCCCGCGGTCGCTGGTTCGAATCCAGCCGGGCGCGCCAATCACGATGGAATACCGGCGACCCGCGTCCGCTTCACTTCTTGACCTTCCGCAGCCGGCGATGGTTGGCGGTCGCCGTCGCGTGGACCGGCTTCAGCGCTCGGCCGCCGGCGGTGCTCATCTTGACCGCGAGCTTCGAACCACGCCGGGCGATCCGCTGAAGCGCCGCGGGCGACGACGGCCAGCCCGCCAGCAGCATCGCCATGTCGCCACCTTGCGCCAGCAGGTCGGCCTGGATGTCGAGCCAGTCCGCCGCGATCGCATTGCCCGCCTCGCCGAACGCAGCGAGCTTTTCGGGTACCATCCGGTTGAGTTCGGCGACGTCGGCAGTCCGGGGATCGTGGAGCGCGGCGCCGATCGTCTTGCTGCGCAGCCCGATCACGCCATGCGCGGCGACTGCGGTCTCATGAAGCGCGATGCCGTTCGCATACAGGCTCGCGCCGAGTTTCCAGCCGTCTGTCCAGAACATGATGTGGACCTCGCGCAATTCAGTGCGATCAACGCTTCAGCAGGCGAGCCGTTCAACTCGTGCGCAACAGGCGAGGCCAACGCGCCGGTGCTTGCCTGCCGGGCACGGATCGTCAATTATCTTGACGCACACCTGTCGCTCTCTTTGGCCCGGTGGGCGCCGGCGATCGGTTTGCGCATCCGCAGCCAGGCGGGAATCGGCCAGGTCGATCGGCCGGTCGCCGACGTCGCTTTCTGGCCCGACGACGTCGGGGCCGACGACCTGTTCGTCGCCAGTCCTGGCACGGTTGGGGACAGTCCCGACCGGATCGAAAGCCGTCCGAAACGGCGCGCGCACCATCCTCTGCAAGCGAGCGCCCGATCCGCCCATTGACGGCCGCGCCAGGTGAAACGGATGCGCTCCTCCGCGCGAAGACGCCACTGCCACTCCGTGCAACGCAGCGGCAGCGGCGATCGCGGGCGGCGCTTACTCGAACGACTTGAATAAAGAACAAGTCACGGCAAACCGGTGTGACAATCGTCACAGCAGGCAAGCCGGGACGGCCGAATAACACAGAACTGGTAGTGGTTCGCTTCGGCCGGCATCTTGCCTCATGCCGCGGCATCGGCGTCCGTCCGCCACGATGACAGGCGCGATTTGCGTTTGGCGGCGAAGGGTCATAGTCGCACGAACAGAAGGCGACCGGGGGGTCCGCATGGCGACACCGATTTTCCGTCAGGCAGCGCTGGATCGAATGGCGAGCCCCGAGCGGCTGGATGCGCCGCTCGCGCTGGTCGGGCGTCCCCACTGGATCATCCTTGCTGCGATCGCGGTGGCGATCCTCGCCGGCCTCGGATGGGCGGTCGTGACGCGCGCGCCGGTCAAGGTCGGCGCGAGCGGCATCCTGATCGATCGCGGCGGGCTCGTCGAGATCGTCGCGAGCGAGGAGGGTCAGCTGCAGGCGCTGGCGATCGCGCCCGGCGACCTCGTGGTGGCCGGGCAGCCGGTGGCCACGCTCGCCCGCGCGGAGCTGGGCCGCGAGTTCACCGAAGCGGGCGACCAGCTCGCCGATGCCGAGGCTCGCCTCACGCGCGTCGACACCCTCTATGCGACGCAGGGGCGGCGCGAGGCGGGCGCCGATGCCGAACGCATCGCCACGATCGCGCAGACCCGCGACGCGCTCGAAGCCCGGCTCGCCGCGCTGAGCGAGAAAGCCAGCAAGATCAAGAGCCTGGTCGAGCAGGGCTTCATCCGCCGCGACCAGATGCTGGAAACCCAGATCGCGATTGCCGAAACCCAGGAGCGCCTGTCACGGCTCGGCGAGGACGCCACGCGGATCCGGGTCGCCGCGGTGGAGCGGCAGGGCGAGAGCGGCCTGGCCCTGCTCGACGAGCAGAAGCGCGTCGACGAACGCCGTCGCGCCGTCGACCAGCTACGCTCCCGCCTGTCCGAGCAGCAGACGATCCGGGCGCAGCGGACCGGCCGCGTCGTCGAGGTCAAGGTCGGTGCGGGCGATGTCGTCGCCGCCGGCAGCGCGGTGGCGACGGTCGCGCCCGCCAACGGCGAGGGCCGGCTGGTGGCCATGCTCTACGTGCCGGCTGGACAGGGCAAGCGGATCCGCCCCGGCATGACCGCCGAGATCACGCCCTCCACCATCGAACGGGCGGAATATGGATTCATCCGTGGCCGCGTCGCCGGCGTTGCGCCGGTGCCCGCGACGGCGGCGGGGATGCGGCGCGTGCTGCGCAACGACCAGCTCGTCGACCAGCTCATGGCGGGCGGCGCACCGATCGAGGTGCGCGTCGCGCTCGATCGCGACGCCGCCACGCCGACCGGGTTCGCCTGGTCGGCATCGAAGGGGCCGGCCACGGGAATCAGCGCCGGCACGCTGATCGACGGCAAGGTGGTGATCGATCACCTGCCGGTGGTGAACTGGCTCGTGCCCGGCGCGCACGGCCACTGAGCGTGGCGCGCGGACGGCGCACCCCGACCATCCTCCAGCTGGAGGCGGCCGAATGCGGTGCGGCATCGCTGGCGATGGTCCTCGGCCATCATGGGCGGTTCGTTCCGCTCGAGCAGCTCCGCACCTTGTGCGGCGTTTCGCGGGACGGCGCGAAGGCGTCGAGCCTGTTGCGCGCCGCGCGCAGCTTCGGGTTCGAGGCGAAGGGCTTGAAGGCCGAGCCGCACCATCTCGCCGATCTTCATTTCCCGCTGATCGCCTTCGTCAACTTCAACCATTTCGTCGTGATCGAGCGCGTGACCGAGGCGTGGGTGTGGATCAACGATCCCGCCTACGGCCGTCGCCGCGATCCGCTGGAGGAGTTTGCCGAAGGCTTCACCGGCGTGGTGCTCACCTTCGTTCCCGGGCCGGGCTTCGTGCGCAGCGATACGCGCCCGAACATCCTGCCCTCGATCCTGAGCCGGTTCGCCGGCGTCGAGCGTGCGCTGTTCTATGTCGCGCTCACCAGCATCGCGCTGGTCGTTCCCGGCATCCTGCTGCCCGTATTCAGCCGCATCTTCGTCGATTTCGTGCTGATCCGCGGCACGAGCGACTGGCTGCTGCCGTTGCTCGCGGGAATGGCGCTCACCGCCATCGTCCGCTTCGTGCTGATCGAGCTTCGCCAGGAAGTGCTGCTGCGGGCGGGCGTTCGCATGCGGATGACGACCGGCACCGCGCTGTTCGAGAAGCTGATGGCGCTGCCGATCGCGTTCTTCGACCAGCGCTTCGCGGGCGAGGTGGCCGATCGGTTGCGCCTGAACGAGGAGCTCGTCGGCATGCTGACCGGCCAGGCCGCGAGTGTCGGCGCGAGCATCGTCACCGCTGTGTTCTTCCTCGCCGTCATGCTGCTTTACAGCGTGCCGCTGACGGTGCTTATCCTGCTGCTCGTCGGCGCGAACGTCGCGGCGCTGTTCGCGTCCAACCGGCTGCTGGCCGATCGCTACCGCAAGGTCTCGATCGATCTCGGCAAGCTGATGGGCGCGCGCATCGCCAGCCTCAAGGACATCGAGACGTTCAAGGCGTCGGGCGCGGAAGACATGGTCTTCGCGCGCTGGCTCGGGCTCTCCGTCAACGTCGAGAACGGGCGACAGCGCATGGCGGCGCTGTCGCACGCCCTGTCGGCGCTGCCTGCGTTGATCGGCGCGCTGACGACCGCGGTCGTGCTGGTCGGCGGCGGCATCGAGGTGATGCGCGGCATGCTGACGCTCGGCGGCCTGGTCGCCTTCCAAACGCTCGCGGCGAGCTTCACCGCGCCGGCGATGGAGCTGGTCGGGCTCGGCCAGCAGCTCCAGGAAATCCGCTCCTATACCGGCCGCATCGACGACATCCTCGACCAGGCCGACGATGTTGCCTGCGCCGCGACGCCGTCCGCCGTCACCGGCGCCATGCCGCGCGGTAAAATCGAGATCCGATCGCTGTCGTTCGGCTATGCGCCGCTCGATCCTCCGCTGATCGACGACTTCTCGCTGACGCTGCCGCCCGGCGCGCGCGTGGCGCTGGCCGGCGCGTCGGGCTCGGGCAAGTCGACGCTGGGCAAGCTGATCGCCGGGCTGATGCAGCCGAGCGGGGGCAGCATCCTGATCGACGGCCGGGCGCCGCTCGATTGGCCGCGTGAGATGCTGGCGGCGAGGCTCGCCTACGTGCGCCAGGAAGTGGCCTTGTTCGAAGGCTCGATCCGCGACAACCTGTCGCTGTGGGACGAGACGATCGCCGAGGCGGATCTAGTCGCCGCCGCGCAGGACGCGCAGATCCACGCCACGATCGCCGCGCGCCCCGGCGCCTATGGCGCCGCGCTGGCCGAAGGCGGCGGCAACTTCTCCGGCGGCGAGCGGCAGCGGCTGGAGATCGCGCGCGCGCTCGCCACCAATCCCTCGATCATCGTGCTCGACGAGGCGACCAGCGCGCTCGACCCGGTCACCGAACTAGCGGTGATGGAGGCGATCCGCCGCCGTGGCGTGACCTGCATCATCATCGCCCACCGTTTGTCCGCGATCCGCGAGTGCGACGAGATCATCGTGCTCGATCGCGGCCGTATCGTCGAGCGGGGCACGCATCAGGCACTCGCCGCCGCCGCCGGCAGCTATGCGCGGCTCGTCGAAGCGTGACCATCGGATTGCGGATCGGCGACGACGCGGCGACGACGCTGCCGCCGGGGCCGACGCCCTGGCAGGTCCGGAGCGGGCGGATAGAGGTTTATCTCTGCACGCCCGACCGGCGCCGACTGGTGGCGATCGTCGAGCCGGGCCGCCACCTCTTTCCGTTGCCGCCCGGCGCCGCAGCCACCCTCGCCCTCGTCGCGCCGACCGGTGCGATGATCGACCTCGCCGAGGAGCCGGCGCCGGCGGAACTCGCCGAAAGCGCGGCGGCTTGGATCCGCCGTGCCGCGCGCCCGCTCGGCCTCGCGATCCCGGAATACGCTCCCGGCGACGGCGGGCTCGTCGCTGCCGTACAACGGTTCACGCTTGCCCTGGACGACCATCATGCTGCCGCCGAGACGGCCCGTGATGCGGCGGACACGCTCCGCCTGGCGAACCGCGATCAGGCGGCGGCCGCCGCGGGGACGGCAGGCGGCGCGTTGCGCCAGGCCGTCGCGGTCGTCGCCGAGGCGCTGGGTGTCTGGTCCCGACCCGTCGCCGCTCCGCCGCACGGCCCCGACGATAACGCCTCCGTCCCGCTGCTGGCCCGCGGCGCCGGTTTCCGCGCGCGCCGGGTCATCTTGCCGCGCCTCTGGTGGCGCCACGATGCCGGACCGATGATCGTGCGCGCCGCCGCGACCGGAAGCGTCGAGGCCTTGGTCTGGCGCGGTGGGCGATATGTCGATCAGTCGGCCGCCGTCGTCGATGCCGCCGCCGCCGAGCGCTTCGACAGCACCGCCTATACCGCCTTCGCCCCACTCGCCGACGGCACCGGCGGCCTGATCGGGCTCGGCCGCCATGCCCTCGCCGGGATCGGACCCGATCTGCGCAGCATCGCGCTGGCGGGGCTGGCCGTCGCCCTGATCGGCCTGCCGATCCCGATCGCCACGGGATGGATCTTCGAGGATGTCGTGCCGTCCGGCGCGGGCGGCCTGCTCGTCGCGGTCGGGATCGCGATCGTCGCCGCGGCGATCGTCAAGACCGCGCTCGGCATCGCGCAGGGCTTCGCGCAGGCACGGATCGAGGGCCGTTCCGCGATCCGTCTCGCCGCCGGCATGGCCGACCGGCTGCTGCAGCTGCCGACCTCGTTCTTCAAGAGCATGTCGGCCGGCGATCTCAACCAGCGCCTGCAGAACGTCGAGGCGATCCGCGCGATGGTGGTGGGGGTGGTGCTGTCGAGCGGACTCACCGCTTTGTTCTCGATCGTCTATCTCGCATTGCTGTTCGTGCAGGACGCGCGGCTGGCGCTGCTCGCGCTCGGCCTGGCGCTCGCTTACGTCGCGGCGTTGTTTGCGAGCCGGCTGTTTCAGATCGGGCCGCTGCGCGAGGCGGCGGCGCTCGACGGGCGGATCGCCGGCGTCGCCTACGAGACGATCGACGGCGCCGCCAAGCTTCGCTCCGCCGCTGCCGAGCCGCGCGCCATCGCGCGCTGGCGCCGGCTCTACCAGCGCGAACAAGGCGTAGCTTTGCGGGCGGGGCGGGTCGCCAACCACTTCCTCGCCTTTGCCGACGCCTGGCAGATATTGACGCTCGCCGGCCTGTTCGGCGCGGCCGCATTGCTGTCGGCCAGCCACGTCACGGCAGGTCGCTTCATCGGCTTCCTCGCCGCGTTCGCGATCTTCCAGGGATCGTTCGTCGCGTTCTGCGAGGCGCTGCTCCGCGTGATGACCGCGCAGCCTCTCGCCGAGCGCGTTCGCCCGCTGCTGGCCGCAGAGCCGGAGATGCAGGCCGGCCGTTCCGATCCCGGCAATCTCACTGGCTTGATCGAGCTCAGCGGCGTCACTTTTGGATATGTCGGCGATGGCGCGCCGTTGCTGGCCGGGCTGAGCTTCACGGTGCGGCCTGGCGAGCATCTCGCCATCGTCGGCGGATCGGGATCCGGCAAATCGACCGTGCTGCGGCTGCTGCTTGGCTTCGAACGGCCGCGCAACGGTGCCGTGCTCTATGACGGGCAGGACCTCGCCGGCCTCGACGTCTCCCGCGTCCGTGCCCAGATCGGGACGGTACTGCAGGCGAGCCGGCTGTTCGCCGGATCGATCCTCGAGAACATCCGCGGGGCGAGCGACCTCTCCCTCGAACGCTGCCTCCATGCCGCCGACGAAGCCGGACTTGGCGAGGATCTCGCCGGATTCCCGATGGGCATCCACACGCCGATCACCGAAGGCGGCGGCACGCTGTCCGGCGGGCAGCGGCAGCGCGTCCTGATCGCGCGCGCGCTGGCCGCGAGCCCGCGCATCCTGTTCCTCGACGAGGCGACCAGCGCGCTCGACAACGTCACCCAGGCGATCGTCGCCCGCACCGTCGAGCGGATGGAGGTGACGCGGATCACGATCGCGCACCGCCTGTCGACCGTCCGCAATGCCGATCGCATCGCCGTGCTCGCCGGAGGTCGCTTTGCCGAGAGCGGCACCTACCGCGAGCTGATCGCCAAGCAGGGCCTGTTCGCCGCGCTGGCGGAGCGTCAGCTTATGGGAGACTGAACCGTGCGGACCACGCTCTACATCCTCGCGGACCTGGACGATCGCGATCTCATCTGGCTGCGCGAGGCGGGCGAGGAGCGCCGGCTGGAGCGCGGCGAAACCCTGATCCACGCCGGGCGCAGCATCGCCCACCTGTTCTTTCTCCTCGACGGGTCGCTGTCGGTGCACATCTCCGACGGACGCGCCGTCGCCAAGCTCGGCCCCGGCGACGTTGTCGGCGAGATGTCGTTCGTCGAGAAGCGGCCGCCGTCGGCGACGGTGGTCGCGGACGGCGCGAGCCGCCTCCTCGCCGTGCGGCGCGACGCGATCCTCGCGCGGTTCGACAGCGATGCGCTGTTCGCGGCGCGATTCTATCGTGCGCTGGCGGTGTTCCTGTCCGATCGCCTGCGCACCGCCACCGCTACCGGCGCGGCGATCGCCGGCGATGCCGACGGCGAGCTGGACGAGGGGCTGCTCGATACCATCCACGTCGCCGGCGATCGCTTCATGCGCCTGATGCGGCTGCTCGACGGGCGGGCCGACTGAGCCGTCGCGCTGCGACCGCAGGCGTGCCGAGCCGCATGATCTTGTGCCGACGATGACCGACTGCCAAGCTCTCTCCCATCATGCCGTCACGGGGCCGAGGCGGGTTCGAAGAGGAGACGCACGGTGACCGAGGACAAGCTGCCGAGCGCGGTTGCGACGGCGAGAACCTGATCGCGGGGGAATCGGTGCCATGGCGGAGCGCCTGACGCTCGAAAGCGACCTGGCCGCGTGGTCGGCAAGCGGGGACGCGGGCGGGGCGGCGGTCGTCGCCGCGATTGCCGCTGCGGCTATCGCGATCTCCGCGCGGATCTCGCGCGGCCCGATCGACGAAGATCCGGCGGCAGTGGTCGGCGCCGGCTCGGGATCGGACGCCGATCCGCAGAAACGGCTCGATGCGTGGGCCGATGCGCAGCTGACCGATGCGCTGGCCGGTGCCGGCGTGCGCATCATCGCATCCGAGGAGCGCGCAGGCGTGATCGAGCTCGGCGGCAGCCTGCCGATCGCCGTCGCCTTCGATCCGGTCGACGGATCGTCGAACATCGCCACCAACGTGTCGATCGGCACGATCTTCTCGCTGATGCCGCTGGCCGGCGATGGCGGCTCGCCGTTCCTCCAGCCCGGCAGCCGCCAGATCGCGGCAGGCTATGTCATCTACGGCCCGCAGACCGCGATGATGCTGACGCTCGGCCACGGCACCCGGGACTATGTGCTCGATCCCCACAGCGGCCGCTTCGTCCTCACCGACGCCGCTGTCCGCGTTCCGGGCGCGTGCGCGGAATATGCGATCAACGCTTCCAATTACCGCCACTGGAGCCCGCAGGTCCGCGCCTATGTGGACGATTGCACCGCGGGGCGCGACGGCCCGCGCGGCGCCGACACCAACACCCGCTGGATCGCGTCGCTGGTGGCGGAGGCGCACCGCATCCTGGTCCGCGGCGGGGTCTATCTCTATCCGCGCGACGGGCGTCCTGGTTACGAGAACGGCCGGCTGCGCCTCGTCTACGAGGCGAACCCGATCGCCTTCCTGATCGAGCAGGCAGGTGGCGCCGCTACCGACGGCCGGCACCGCATCCTCGATCTCGTGCCCGACGCGATCCACCAGCGCGTGCCGCTGATCTTCGGTTCGGCGGACGAGGTGGCGCGCATCCGGGGCTATTTCGACGCGCCGTAGGCAGCGCCGCTCGATCATCTCCGTTACCGGCTCGTCCGGCGCAGGGACGACGATCAGATCGGATAGTGGCCCGTGTTGCCGCAGGCGAGCGGCATGGCGATGGCACCGACGCCGAGGATGATCGGACGGGTTCAGCCGCTGACGAGGGTGAAGCCGAGCAGTCGTTCGGTCAGGAGCGTGCGGCCGGCCCGCATGACCGTCAGCGTCCCCGCGCGCCGGCCTGCCGGCAGGCTGATGCGGTAGCTGTAGCCGCGGTTGACGAAGCGGAAGCTGTCGGCGCCGCCCGCGCCATGGGTTTCCACGCCACCCGTGATCAGCAGCGAGGGCGCGTTGGTCTGCTGCACCCCGTCGGGCCGCACGACCGCGCCGGGATGGGCGAAATCATAGCTGCGATAGGCGAGCTGGCCGGCGTCCCGCGTCACCGTCACGCCGCGGCGTGCGGTCACCGCCATCAGCCGGATATTGTCGATCAGCCGGCAGCCGAGCTGTTTGCCGCCGATGCTGACCGAGGTGAAGTTCAGCGGCTCGGGCAGGCTCGGATCGAGCAGCCCGGGATTGACCGCGTGGAGGTTGCCGACCTCGGCGCCGCCGCGGCTCAGCGCATAGTAGATCTGGCCCGCGCCCGGATCGGCCTGGCCGACCGTGTAGCGAATGGTCGATGTCGTGCCCGCGTGCTTGGCGACCAGCGTAATGTCGCTCGTGCCGCTCGCCGCGACCTTGCCGACCAGTGCCGCCCAGGGGGAATCGACCGAATCGCACACGAACCAGCCGGAACGCGCCGTCGGCACGGCGAGGATCGTGCGGGTCGTGATCGCCGCCGCGATCGGAGCCGGCAAGGCACCGGCAAGGAGGAGCAGAGCGGATAAGGCGATGCGCATGTCGGATCTACGGCGTTGCCGCCCCCTCACTTTGTTCGTTACGTCACCGTACACCGTTCCGACCGATCTTTACAGTCGATGCGAGCGGGATCGTCGCGCCGGAACCGGACCGAACGCCTTCGGTCTGGCGTTCGCCCGGGTAAGCTGCGATCAACCGATCGATAGGTCGTCCGGAGTGATCGCGGTGAAGCACGTCCTCAAGAAACTGGCCCTGGCGGCGTTGCTGGCTTCGCCGGCGGCGGCGCCGATCGCGGCCCCGGCTTTCGCCCAGGCGACCGCGCCGAACGCGACGTTCGTGCGCTTCGTCGCCGACTTCCTCGAAGGCTTCTTCCAGCGCGATCCCGCCGCCGCCGTCTATCAGGGCCGGCACGATTTCGACGGCCGGCTGCCGGACTGGAGCGATCCCGGGCTCAAGGCGATGGCGGACTTCCTCAAGGGATCGATCGCGCGCGCCAAGACCTTTCCCGACGCCGCGCTCACCGCAGAGCAGCGGCTCGAGCGCGACTATCTGGTGAAGGTGGCGGAAGGTCGCCTGTTCTGGGTGGAAGATGCCGACCAGCCTCATCGGAACCCGGCTTATTATATCGGCAACGGCCTCGACCCGAACGTCTACATCGCGCGCAACTATGCCGACAAGCCGACCCGGCTGAAGGCATTCATCGCCTTTGCCAGGCAGATCCCGACGGCGGCGGCGCAGATCCGCGCCAACCTGAAGATGCCGATGCCGCTGAGCTTCATCGACTATGGCAAGGCCGGCTTCTCGGGCTTCGCGACCTATTACAGCGCGGACGCGAAGGCGGCGTTCGCCGACGTCCGCGATCCGGCGTTGCAGGCGGAGTTGGACGCGTCGACGGCGGCGGCGAGCAAGGCGATGCAGGGCCTCGCCGACTGGCTGGAGACCGGCCGGGCCACCGCCACCCAGGAATTCGCGCTCGGTGGCGAGCGCTTCTCGCGGATGCTGCTGGCCACCGAGGACGTCGCGACGCCGCTCACCGAGCTGGAGGCGGTCGGCCGAGCCGATCTGAAGCGCAACCAGGACGCGCTGCGGGCGGCCTGCGCCGCTTATGCGCCCGGTGCCGCGATCCCGGACTGCATGGCGAAGATGAACGCCAAGAAGGGTGCCGGCGGGCCGGTCGCGACCGCACGGCGCCAGATCCCGGAGCTGCGCGCGTTCGTGATCGCCAAGGACCTCGTGACCATTCCCGGCACCGAGCAGGCGCTCGCCGAGGAATCGCCGCCCTATAACCGGCAGAACAGCGCCTATATCGATCCGCCGGGGCCGTACGAGCACGGCGTGCCCTCGATCTACTATATCTCGCCGCCGGACCCGGCCTGGTCGAAGGCGGTGCAGGATGCCTATGTGCCGGGCGAGCCGGACCTCCTGTTCACGACCGTACACGAGGTGATGCCGGGCCATTTCGTGCAGTTCCTGCATGCCAACCGCTCGCCATCGATCTTCGGCCGGGTGTTCGTCGGCTATGCCTTCGCGGAGGGCTGGGCTCATTATGCAGAGGAGATGATGTGGGACGCGGGGCTGCGCAACGGCGATCCCGGCGTCCACGTCGGCCAGCTCTCCAACGCGCTGCTGCGCGATTGCCGGTTCCTGTCGGCGATCGGCATGCATTCCCGCGGCATGACGCAGGAGCAGTCGCTGCGCATGTTCGAGCAGCAATGCTTCCAGAACGAAGGCGAGGCGCGGCAGCAGGCGGCACGCGGCACCTATGATCCCGCCTATCTCAACTACACCCTCGGCAAGCTCATGATCCGCAAGCTGCGCGCGGACTGGACCGCGACGCATGGCGGGCGCGCCGGCTGGAAGGCGTTCCACGACATGTTCCTGAGCTTCGGCGGGCCGCCGATCCCGCTCGTCCGCCGGCAGATGATGGGGGGAGAGGCCAAGGCCGTTTTCTGAAGCCGTCGCGCATGAGCCTTCGCATCCTCGTCGATGCCGATGCCTGTCCGGTGAAGGAGGAGATCTACCGGGTCGCCTTCCGCCATGCCGTGCCGGTCACCGTCGTCAGCAACGCCCGGCTGCGCGTGCCCGATCACCCGCTGATCGAGCGCGTCGTGGTCGGCGCCGGGTTCGACGCGGCGGACGACCATATCGCCGAACGTTCCGATCCGGGAAGCGTCGTCGTGACCGGCGACATCCTCCTCGCCGAACGCTGCCTGAAGAACGGCGCCGCGGTGATCGCGCCGAATGGCCGTCCGTTCACGACCGACTCGATCGGCGCGGCGATCGCGACCCGCGCGATCCTGGCCGATCTGCGCGCCGGCGCGAACGCAGGCCTCGGCGGCCCGCCGCCGTTCGCGAAGGCCGACCGGTCGCGCTTCCTATCGGCGCTCGACGAGGCGCTCGTCAGGCTCCGTCGCCGGCCCTGAGCGCACTGATCGGCCAGCCTCACGGCCTATTTGCCGACCGTTCATGTTGCAGTGCAACAACGGCTAGGGGTAGGCGTTCAGCAAGGATGCCGGGATATATGCGTGTCGGCGGCGCCTTCAGGAGTCCTCATGCCTAGACCCATCCCGTCTCCGATCCGTCGCACCCCCCCGCCTTCCTTGCTTGCTCCGCTCGCCCTTAGCGGCGCCAATCCCGGTGCGCTCACCGCCCGGATTCATGTTCCGGCCACGCTCCCGCAGCGGCCAGCTCTGGTCGTCGTCCTGCACGGTTGCACGCAGACCGCCGCCGGGTACGACAACGGCGCCGGCTGGTCCGCGCTTGCCGAGGCGCATGGCTTCCTGCTGCTGTTCCCGGAGCAGCGGCGCGCGAACAACGGCAATCTCTGCTTCAACTGGTTCACATCCGGCGATGTCACCCGCGATCGAGGCGAGGTCGCCTCGATCGCCGCGATGGTCGCGCAGATGACCGCCGAGCACGACGTCGATCCGGCACGCATCTTCGTCACCGGCCTGTCCGCCGGCGGCGCGATGACGGCAGCGATGCTGGCGACCTATCCCGAGCTGTTCGCAGCCGGCGCGGTCATCGCCGGGTTGCCGTTCGGCTGCGCCGGGTCGGTAGGCGAAGCGCTCGAGCGGATGCGGGTGGGGCCGATGCTCACGGACGCCATGCTCGGCGATCGCGTTCGCGCCGCCTCCCCTCATCGCGGCGCCTGGCCGCGCCTGTCGGTCTGGCACGGCACCGCCGATCGTACCGTCAATCCAGCGAACGGCGCCGCCCTCGTCCGGCAATGGGCCGATCTCCACGGCCTCCCGGCGACACCGACCCGCACCGACGATGTCGCCGGTCATCCGCGCAGAAGCTGGGTGGCCGGTGATGGCACGGTACTGATCGAGGATCACCTGATCGCCGGCATGGGGCACGGCACGCCGCTGGCCTGCGGCGAGGGTGCGGACCGTGGCGGCACGGCCGGCGCCTACATGCTCGATGTCGGCATCTCGTCCAGCCATGCAATCGCGCGCTTCTTCGGGTTGCTCGATGCCGCCGCGAAGCCGGTGTCGGCGCCGCAGCCGGAGCCGGCGGCGGATCGCATACCGGAGCGCGCTCCCGCCCGTGCTCCGCTCGCCGATCCGGTGCCGAGACGACTGGAGCCGGTCGGGCGGACGGCGCGCCAGCCCTCTACGGTGCAGGGGATCATCGAGGGTGCGTTACGGAGCGCCGGCTTGATGAAGTAAGCGGGCGGCGGCTCATAGGCTGCCCTGGATCGCGAGCCGCAGCCTGTCTCCCGCCGGCGCGAAGCCGGCTGTGAGCAGGCGCACCCGCATCGCCGCATCGCTCGGCCGCATCAGCAGTTCGGCGCGGTAGCTGCCGCCGCGCTGGATCGACAGGGACAGCATCTCGCCGCCACCCTGGCTTACCAGCGGCAGCAACAGCATGCCGGCGTCGCAGCGGGCATTGCCGCTGAGCCCGCCGGGCAGCGCGATCCCCGCGATGTCGCCGGCGACCGCCGCCTTCACCAGCCCGTCCGCCCGTTCGCACAGGCCGTCCTGGAAGCGGACGGAGACGTCGGTGAGGTCCAGCGAGACGATCGGTAGCGGCGCGAATGCCGGTGCCAGCGGCACGAGCGCGGTCACGCCGTCGACGCCGGCACTGTGGCGGCTGACGCTGATCGCACCGCGGAACGGCGCCCCGTCGCCGCCATGATCGATCCGGTCGAGCCGCATGTGGGCGCGACCGACCAGCAGCGGCAGCGGATCGAGGCGCGCGCGCAGGTCCCCGACGACAGCGCCGCCGATCCGCGTCTCGCGCAGCGCGCCGAGCCAGACGCTTCCTTCCGCCTCCCGCGCGGCGACGCCGGCCCGGTCGAGCGACAACCAGCCGAGCACCAGCCGCAGCGGCAGCAGCGCCGCCAGCGCGAACAGGAAGGCGCACAGGAAGAAGGCGCCGCGACCCAGCGGCAGGCTGATCCGCCTCATCCCACCCGCCCGCGAATGCCGAGGTCAACCGAAAGCGTCGCATCGCTGTTGGTCCGAACGCTCAGCCGATCGACGAC
>CAXTTP010000034.1:0-15716 GCA_964247195.1 uncultured Sphingomonadaceae bacterium | reverse complement strand
CCTGTGGCGCCTCGTCACCGGGCCGATCACATCGCCCGACCTCGACGAGGCGGACCGCGCGTTCGCCGCCACTGCCGCTCAGCAGGCGGCCGGACCGATCTGGGGGGTAGACCCGTGGCGCGCGCTCACGGGTGCGCTCAAGGCCGAGACGAGTCGCAAGGGACGCGCGCTGTTCCTGCCGCTCCGCCGCGCGCTCACCGGCCTCGATCACGGGCCTGACATGGCCGCCCTGCTGCCGCTGATCGGCCGCGATCAGGCGATTGCGCGGCTGCGGGCGGCCGCATGAACTTTGTTTCGCCGGACGGCCCTAAGGTGTAATATCGGCGCAGCGCCGCAAGCGCGCGGTCGCGAGAAGGAGAACGGTCATGACGGACAGTTTTCTCACACAACGCCGACGGAGCCCGGCGAGCCTGATCGCCATCGTGGCGGCCCACGCGCTCGTCATCGCCGCGACCGACGCCGAGCGCATCGCGGCGCTGGAACAAGCGGACGCCGCGCTCAATCAGCTGGACGGGCTGCTGAACGACGCATAGGGCGCCGCCGGTCGGCGTCATCTTGTCGCGATCCGGCGAAGTTCGCCGGTTGCGGTCCGCTAGCCCGAGCGCCATGAGCGGTTTACCAGCGCTGAGGACGACGCGGCCGGGCTGCCTTTGTCCGTCATTCACGCCCGGATCGTGGCCACCCATGCCACAGTCAGCACCGCTTGATTTCACGCGAGCTGAGACAACACCGCCTCGTTCGAGACTTTGGCAGGTGTCGCTTGCGATCACAGAATGGCTCAACGACGCTGCTACGACCGATTTCGCGTGCCCAAGGCAGATTAGCGTTTGCATAATCTGTGATCGCAGTCATTTTGCACTGCACCAAATGATCAGGCGAATCGGCCGTCAGACACGACAGGGGGACCGTCATGGGCTGCACTCCTCTCAAGCTTTGCTCGTACGGGGGCTCTGCCGTCACCTCCCTGCTCCTCGCGGGTACGGCGATGGCGCAGGCGGTTGCGCCGTCTCCGGCAGCGACGGTCGAGAACAGCGACATCGTCGTCACGGCGACACGACAGAGCCAGGTGCTGAGCAAGGTCCCGATCAGCGTTTCCGCTTACTCGCAGAAGTCGCTCGATGTGCAGGGCATCCGCAACATCGACGACGTTACCCGCTTCACGCCCGGCATCAGCATCGAGCGCAACGGCTTCGGCACGCAGGCCAACATCTCGATCCGCGGCATCGATTCGAACATCGGCGCGGGTACGGTCGGCGTCTACGTCGACGACACGCCGATCCAGACGCGCTCGATCGGCTACTCCTCGACCAATCTTTATCCCCAGCTATTCGATCTGGAGCGTGTCGAGGTGCTGCGCGGGCCGCAGGGCACGCTGTTCGGCGCCGGGTCCGAAGGCGGCACGATCCGGTTCATCACGCCGCAGCCCAGCCTGGAAGACTGGCACGAATATGGCCGCGCCGAGATCGGCACGATCCATGGCGGCGGCACCAGCTACGAGGGCGGCCTCGCGATCGGCGGGCCGATCATCAAGGACAAGCTCGGCTTCCGCGCCAGCATAGACTATCGCCGCGATGGCGGCTGGATCGACCGGGTGGTCACCGATCCGGTCGCCGCGAACGCCGCCGCGCTTGGTTTCAGCGGCGTCGCCGAGAAGAACGCCAACCATCAGGGCGGGCTCGTCGCTCGCGCGGCCCTGACTTTCCAGCCGTTCGACAATCTCAAGATCACGCCATCGCTGCTGTATCAGGATACGCGCCTTCACGACGTCTACACCTATTGGGACGCGGAGTCCGATCGCTCCGACAACGTGTATCGCAATGGTCAGGCATTGCGGCAGCCCGATCACGACAAATATTACCTTCCGGCTATCAAGCTTGAATATAACGGACCGGGCTTCGACGTGATCTCGAACAGCTCATGGTTCGATCGTAAGCACCGCGCGATCGACGATTATACGAACCTGATCGCCGGCATCTTCGCCGGCACGAACAATGTCGAGGTCGATGGCGACGGCAACCCGCTCTTCCCCGGCTACCGCTCGTACGCGTCGATGAAGAACGACTATAAGAACTTCACGCAGGAGGTGCGCATCCAGTCCCAGGATCCGCAAGCGCGGTTCACCTGGGTGCTTGGCGCGTTCTACAACAATCTGCGCGAGCGCGCGGTCGAGGACATCATCGATCCCGATTTCGGCGAGATCATCCAATATGCCTATGGCGCGCCGATCGACGTGGTGACCGGTTTCGACATCATCGACGGCCAATATTCGCTGCGCGCCGACTTCAACTCGCGCGACCGGCAGCTCGCGGGCTTCGGCGAAGCCTCCTACCGTATCGTCGGCGGGCTCCGGGTGCGGGCGGGCCTGCGCGTCTCGCGTAACAAGTTCGATTCGCGCAGCTTCGTAACGGGTGCGTTCAACTTCGCCACCACCGATGATCGCGGCAAGACGAGCGAGACGCCGGTGACCCCGAAGCTCTCGCTGGAGTGGCAGGCCGATCCCAACACCCTGCTCTACGCGACGGCCGCGAAGGGATTCCGCGTCGGCGGCGCCAACCCCAGCATCCCGGTCGCGGCCTGCGGCGCCGACCTGGCCGCGCGCGGCTATGGCGACGGTGCACCGACGACCTACGACTCGGACAGCCTCTGGAGCTACGAGGGCGGCGCGAAGAGCAAGCTGTTCGGCGGCAACACGCAGGTCTCCGCGAGCGCGTTCCACATCCACTGGAAGAACATCCAGCAGAACGTCTATCTGGGCGGCTGCGGCCTGCAGTTCACCGACAACCTCGGCGCGGTAAACAGCGACGGCTTCGACGTTCAGCTCAACCAGAAGCTCGGTGCGCTGAGCCTGAACGTCGCGGTGGGCTATACCCGCGCCCGCTTCTCGCAAGACATCTTCGTGCGGCCGACCGATCCCCTGCCGCGCATCCGCAAGGGCGATACCATCGAGCCGCGGCCGTGGACGGTGGTGGCGGGCGGCGAGTACGACGTCACGCTGCTCGACCGCAAGAGCTACCTGCGCGCCGATTATACGTTCCGCGGCGGCTCGGCGAAGACGCGCTTCGAGGACGCAGGGACGACCAGCTACGACCCGACGCTACTCGGGTCCCAGACCGAGAGCGCGATCAACGTCCGCGCCGGAATGGTTTTCGGGCCGCTCGACCTCTCGGTCTTCGCGACCAACCTGTTCGACGACCATCCCCGGCTGACCCATTATGCGGAAGGGGCCGACCCGATCTTCCGCGAGACGACGCTCACGCCGCGCATCGTCGGCCTCACCCTTTCCTATCGCAACTGAGGCGGGAAGGACGATGCAGAGTCTCGCCCGCTGGCTGCTCGCGGCAGGCGCCGCAACCGGGATCGTAGCGGGCGCCGCCGCCGCCCAGGAGGCGCTGCCACCCGTCCCCGCGATGGTGCCGCCGGTCATGGCATGGGACCAGGCCCAGCGCGAGGTCGGCTTCCGGAACATGGACAGGATCTTCCCGACCGCCGCGATAAAACGCGGGGCGACGGTGCGACCACTGCCCCCGGCGGCGCATCCGCTGGATCTCCGCTCCCCGCGGGGCGGCAAGACCATGGACGCTGATGCGTTCATGACTGCGAACCATGTCGCCGGCCTGCTGATCCTCCAAGACGGCAAGATCCTGCTCGAGAAATATCGCGAGGGGCTGACGCCGACCGGCCGCTGGACCTCCTTCTCGGTGGCGAAGTCGGTCACCTCGACGCTGGTCGGCGCAGCGGTGCGCGACGGCGCGATCAAGAGCATCGACGATCCGGTTACCCGCTACGTGCCGCAACTGCGCGGCAGCGCCTACGATGCAGTCTCCGTCCGCCAGCTGATGATGATGAGTTCGGGCGTGCGCTGGGACGAGGATTATGAAGATCCCAAGTCGGATTTCATGCGCCTCTACGACAGCGATTTCATCGCACCGATGATGGACCGGCCGCGCGTTCACCCGGCCGGCACCGTCTTCCACTACAGCACCGCCGACACCGACATCCTGGGGACGGTGGTGATGCAGGCGACCGGCAAGCCGCTCTCCCAATATCTATCCGAGAAGATCTGGTCCCCCTACGGCATGGAGCAGGACGCCGCTTGGCTGACCGTGCGCGGCAAGGAAACCGGTGGCGTGAACATCTCGATGACCTTGCGCGACTATGGCCGCTTCGGCGAGTTCATCCGCGGCGACGGCATGATCGACGGCAAGCGCGTGCTCGCCGACGGCTGGGTGGCAGATGCGACCAGTCGCCATATAGATACCGACTGGGGCAAGGTCGGCTACGGCTACCAATGGTGGATCAACCCGGACGGCACGTTTCGCGCGCTCGGCATCTTCGGGCAGCTGATCTACATCGACAAGGCCGACAAGCTCGTGATCGTGGCGCTGAGCGCATGGCCGCATCCCGACCGGGAGGAAACCTATGTCACCGAGGACAGCTTCATCGCTGCGGTCAGGAAGGTCGTCGCCCATGCGCACTGATCGACGGCTTCTCGCCCTTGCCGGAGCGAGCCTTATCGCCGCGGCCGCGCAGGCTGCGCCCGTCGCCGACCTCCTGATCGAGCATGGCAGGGTCTATCCGGCGGACGGCAGCGGCCGCTTCGTCCAGGCGGTGGCGGTAAAGGACGGTCTGATCCTGGCCACCGGCACCGACGCCGCAATCGACAAGCTGCGCGGCCCCGCCACGAAGCTGATCGACGCGAAGGGCGGAGCGGTGGTTCCGGGCCTGATCGACACCCACACCCATCTGATCGAGGGCGCAGGAACGCTGGAGCAGCTCGACGTGACCGGGGCGAAGTCCGGCACCGAGCTTGCGGACAAGCTGCGTGTCTATGCCGACGCGCACCCCGACCTGAAGATCATCGAGGCGTTCGGCTATTTCGCGCCGGGCATCACCCGCTTCGACATCGACGGTGTCGGCGGCGGCCGACCGATCGTGGTCCGCAACGGCGACGGCCACTCCACGCTCTGCAACAGCGCGGCGCTGGCGCTGGCCGGCGTCACCGAACAGGCACGGCAGGGCGACTCTACGGTGCCGCGCGATGCGCAGGGCCGGCATACCGGCCTGCTGATGGAAGGCGCACAGGCCCTGATCGAGGGAGCGCTTCCCAAGCCGAACGACGCCCAGCGCCGCCACCTGCTCGACCTCGCCATGCAGGCAGCACTGTCGGCCGGCGTCACCTCCGCGGTCGTGGTGGGCGGTCAGGACGATCTCCACCTCTTCTCCGAGGCACGGGCCGACCGCACGCTCAAGCTGCGCATCACCTTCGCGCAATGGCTGACGCGCGACGACGCCACATCCGCCTTCCCGCACGACTTCGCCTTCGACGAGAAGGACGCGGACAAGCTCGATGCGATCCACAAGGGCTTCAGCGACGATCCGATGCTGACCTTCGACATGGTCAAGATCATGTCTGACGGCGTGATCGAGTCGCACACTGCCGCGATGCTAGCGCCCTATGCCGACCAACCCGGCAACCGCGGGCAGGAGAATTACAGCGTCGCCGATCTCGACCGGATCATCGCGATGATGGACCGGCGCGGCTGGCAGATCATGACCCATGCCCTGGGAGACCGCGCGGTGCGCATGGCGCTCGACGCCTACGAGCGCGCCGAGGCGAGCAATCCGGCGCCGCCCGCGGGCCGCCGCCACAAGATCGAGCATATCGAGGCGATCGACCCGAGCGACATCCCGCGCTTTGCCCGCCTGCACGTCACCGCGTCGATGCAGCCCGATCATGCCGCCGGCATGACGGATCCGCAGCGCAAGGAACGGCGCTGGGCCTATCTCGGCTATCTGCGCTCGGCGTGGGGGTGGCCGTGGCGGAGCGTCAAGGCGAGCGGCGGCCGCGTGGCCTTCGGCAGCGACTGGCCGGTCGCCCCGCTCAACATCGGCCCGGGATCGCATGTCGCGCTGACGCGGCTGGTCAACGCGCCGGTGCCGGACCAGCGGCTGAGCATGACGGAGGTGATCGACGGCTATACGCGCGACGCCGCCTACTCGATCTTCCGCGACAAGGACCTCGGCAGCCTGGAGCCAGGCAAGCGCGCCGACATCGTGCTGTTCGACAGGGATATCTTCGCCGCCGTGCCCGAGAAGGACGCCGATTTGCCCGTTCGAGCAACGCTGATGGACGGCCCCGTCGTATACTGCGCGGATCAGGGATCGGGCTGCGGTGGCCGATAGAGTAGTTTCCAGAAAAGCGAGGGAATGATGCGGATCAAGTTGCTCCTGATCGCCGCTGGCGCCTGCGGATGGAGCGTCGCCCTGCCTGCGCAGGCCGTCCATCCCATCCGCATATCGAAGGCGGACGCCGCCGGTCCGATCTTGCGGCGGCCGGACGTGCAGGCCAAGACCGAACACGGGGTCGCGACGCGCGACGCCATCCTCGCAATGTCGACCGACAAGAAGTTCGAGGCCGGCATGTACCAGGCGGGTGCCAGCCACAGCGAGATCAAGGATCACCCTTATGGCGTCGACGAGTTCATGCTTTTCACGTCCGGCAGCGTGACGCTCACCTCGCTCGACGGGACGGTGACAGAGCTAAAGGCCGGCGACGCGGTCGTCGTGCCGGCCGAATGGCGGGGCATCTGGGACACCAAGGGATATACCAAATATTACGTGATCTACTCGCGTACCGGCGAGGGCCTGTAGGGCGGTCCGCCGCAAGCGACGGCTTGCTCTAATTCCCGCGCTCGCTCGGCTCCGCAGCGCCTGCCGTCAGGGATGGTCTGTTAGTTCCGGAGACACGTTCGGCCGCTGCGCTTCGCGTGCCGGCGCGATGTTGACCGGAATCGCGGACATCCGCGGCATCGCGTTGATCGGCTCCAGATCGCGATCGGTGCTGATGAGGAGGCCCGTGTTCGCGCCGTCGCGCTCGTAGACGGTTTCCTCGGGCAGCCCGCCCCAGCCGTGCGTCATCTGGATCACGCCATGCCGGATCGCCGCGTCGGCCGCTACCACGCCCGGAATGCTGCCCGCGTCCGAGGTGATTTCGATCTTGTCGCCGGCGACGATGCCGAGTGCGGAGATCTCGTCGGGATGAAGATAGGCATAGTTGTAGGGCATCCGCTTCCGGATCGCCGGAATGTTGCGGTAGGTCGAGTTCTGGACTTCGCGGATGCGCCGCGATGTGAGCCGGTGGGTGAAGACCTGCCCGTTGCTCTCATAGGTTCCCTGCCGCCTCCGCTCGCCCAGCACCTCTTCCAGGTCGGCGACCACATCGGCGGGGGCCAGCGTGAAGCGGTCGGTGCAGGCGGGATCCGCGGGCAGCACATATTGCGGGAACTCGTCGAAAATCCGGCCGAGCTCGTGCGACTTGAGCTCCTCGAATGGCACGGGTGCGTGGCGAGCCACGATCGCCAGCAGCGAATCGGTCGTGGGCGTTACCGACATATCTAGCGCCACACCGTCATAGACGAGCTGAAGATCAAGGCGCTTGGCAAGTCCCCAGAAGATCTCCCAGTCGTCGACGATCTCCGATCCCGGCGGCGTCGCGGCAACCGCCGGCGTGTAGCGAGCATAGGGCTCCGCATACAGGCTCTCGTACAGGAACATCGTCAGATCCGCGCGCTCGTAGCCCATTTTCGAGGGAAAGACGTAGTGCGCCAGCTTCGATGTCTCGTTCATGAAAGGCTCGATGTTCACGAGCAGGTCGAGCTGCTTCAACGCGCGGACCATCTTCCTCTGGTCCGGTATAACGTTCACGAGGTTCGAGCCGTGGGCGAAGAAGCAGCGAACCTGGCCTTCGCCCGGCACCAACATCTCGTCGGCCATGATGCCGCCCATCATCTCGTCGCCGAGCATGCCGTAGCCGCCGATGCGGCTCTTATAGCCATGGTCCCACGGGCGCGGCGCTGCGGTAGGCTGCGCGCGCGGCGTCTGGCGTGCACGCAGCACGCCGGGATTGACTATCTTTTCGCCCGCCCGCTGATAGCGGCCGCAGACCACGTTCAGCGCCTCGATCAGGTGATCGGAGAGGTTCGAATGGGGCGCCATGCTGGGCCCGGTTCCTGCCGCCGCGCCGCCGCGCCGGCATTCGACGGCGAACAGCCTGGCAGCCTGGTAGAGGTCGTCGGCCGCGATGCCGGCGCGCTCGGCGACGTATTCCGGCGTGAACGGCTCGATCGCCTGCCGTAGCTCCGAGAGATCGGCGACATTTTGGGCACAGAAGTCCCGGTCTTCCCAGCCCTCGCTGAGGATGATGCGCAGCAAGCCGGCGGCGATCGTCGGGTCCTCGCCAGGATATGGCTGGAGGAAGATGTCGGCGAACTGCGCGGTTTCGGTTCGGCGCGGATCTATCACGATGAGCTTGAGGCCGCGCGCACGCGCATCCTTCATCCGCTTGGTGGGATTGGTCATGTCGAAATAGCTGGTGGTGAGCGAAACCAGCGGATTGGCACCGAACATGAGGCGCACGTCGCTGTCGTGCAGCGGGTGGCGCGGCGCATTCCAGAAGCCCATGCGCCCGGCCGTGATCGACTTGGCCGACTGGTCAATGGTGTAGGTCGTGAAATGCTTGTGCGAACCCAGCCCCTTCAGGAATGCAGGCAGCATGCTCGTCGCCGATGCGTTCAACAGCGATCCCGTGCCACGGAAGCCTCCGATCGCCTCGCCGCCATATCGGGCGACGGTCCCGCGCAGGATCTCGGCGATCTCGTCCAGCGCCTGTTCCAGGGCGATCGGAGCGAAAGATCCGTCCGGCTGGCGCTTCAGGGGGCGCAGGATCCGGTCCGGCGCGTCGTAGGCGGAGGCGGCCTGCAGCCCCTTTATGCAGGCATAGCCGGTGGTCATGAGATCGTCCTTGTCGCCGCGGACCGAAACGACGCGCTCGTCATCATCGAGCGTCACGCGGGTACCGCAGAACGGCATGCAGAAGCGGCAGAACGACTTCACCTCGCGCATCCTGGCTCTCCTCAACCTGGCACGCCAGCCATACCAGCGATCGATCGCCTGGCTCGCCGCCGCCTGATCGTCCCCGGCTTTCCGGGCACCGGTTCCGGCCGGCGTCTTCCGCGCCATTCCGGCAAGGTGTATCGGGCGCGAAGTTGATGCGCTACCGATAATGCAGTTTCAGCGAGACCGCTCGATGCCGGACGCGGTCCTTGAGATCCAATATCGTGCAAGTTTAGGCGCAAAGGCGGAGGGACGGTCGTGACGAAAGTGCTGGCGGGCAAGGTTGCGGTAATCACGGGATCCGGGTCCGGGATCGGCCTTGCCATCGCGCAGCGCTTCGCGGCGTCGGGAGCGCGGATCATGCTTTGCGGACGAAACAGGACCAATGGCGAAGCGGCGGAACGATCGCTGCGCGAAGCGGGCGCGGACGCCAGATACATGCCGGTCGACGTCGCGCTGGAAAGCGACGTACGGGCGCTGATCGACGCCACCGTCGCGCAGTTCGGCCCGCCGACAATCCTCGTGAACAATGCAGGACCCGCAGCGGACGCGTTCGGACTGGGCCCCATCCATGCGGTGCCCACCGAAATGTTCGAGAAGACGATGCGGATCGGTGCCTACGGCGCCTTCTGGTGCGTCAAATATGCGATTCCGCACATGATCGCGGCCGGCGAAGGGGTGATCCTCAACATCTCCGCCCTCCCCGCGACGAGAGCGATGCCCAACATGGGCGCCTATGCGATGGCGAAAGCCGCCATGGAGGCGCTCGGCCGCCAGATCGCGAACGACTATGCTCCGCACGGTATCCGCTGCAACAACCTGGTGGTGGGGACGGTGCGGCCGGAAACCGGCCCCGGGACGGCGGACGTATCCACCCTGCCCCAGGATTTCGATCACGCCGCCCTCGACAGCGCGGTCGGCCGGACGACCATGCTGGGCAGCGTCGGCCGCTATGCCGACGTCGCTGCGGCGGCGCTGTTCCTGGCATCGTCCGACAGCCGGTATGTCACCGGCGCTAACATACCCATCGAAGGAGGCGCGCTCGCAAAGGTGCAATATCCGGACTATGCGGACATCATGGCTGCAGGCGCGCGCGACTCCATTCGTGAGTGACGCTGGTGCACCGCTTCCGGTATGAGGCGGAACCGGCGGAGTTTGCAACAGTCGACCCTGGCGCGGCCAACCTGATCATCCCGCCGATGGCTTCCCATTCGAGCGTGACGGTGGCCCTCCTGTGACCACCGGTCTTGCCGCCCTGCTCGCCTGCAGCAGTTTCTCTCGATCGTTCAGCTGGCCGCCATGATTTTTTCGAACTCGTCCAGCGTCACGCCGAGCTTCTTCACGAGATCGCCGGAATCGTAATATTCGCGCCAGCCGCTGATCATTCCGTCCGAATCGATGTCGAACACCGCGTTCAGCCGGGTCACGACGCGCTTACCGTCGTGGTTCAAGGTCACCGTATCGGTACGCTCGGTGAATACGTTGGTGTCGCTGGAGCCGATCGCGTGGATCGTGCAATCGCATTCATTGTAGAACTCGTACTGCCGCTCAAGCTCGGCACGTATGGCGTCGCGCCCCTGCGAGGGCTTCCGCATTGGAACCAACGGCTGATAGTGCGCATCGGCGCTGAAATAGGTCTTCGTCAGCTTGTCGAAGTCGGGTTTGGCAGCTTCGTGGAACCCGTCGAGAAAAGCAACTACATGCGCTTCGTTTGCCTTCGTCATCTTGTCTTCCTAGTCAGGGTTGAGTGCTGAACGTTAGAGCGTCGGGCGTTGCTTGAAAACGCCCGTTGCCCCTCACCAGTTGTAGGCGATGGTGGCGCCATAGGTCCTGGGTGCGCCGGGATAGCCCATCGCCGGCCCGAACGAGGTGTAGAACGTCGAGACGGTGTTCAGATAGCGCTTGTCCGTCAGGTTGCGGCCCCAGATCGAAACCTCGAACCCCTGCGTCAGGTTCAGCGCTACCCTGGCGCTCAGCAGGCCGTAAGCGGGGATGGTGCCGAGCTGGTTGGCGCGGTTGTAGATCGCCTGCACGGCCGGCGTCTGCAGCGGCGACGGCGTGTCCTGATAGAAGATGCGCGACGAGACATAGGTGTAGTCGGCATGCAGCGACAGCTTGCCGATAGGCACGTCCAGCGTCTGGGTGCCGCCGACGCTGAGCGTGAACTTCGGCGCCTGCGGGAAGCCCTCGTCGCTGCGATCGACCTCGACCGGAACGCCGTCCACGAGCTGGACACCCACGAACTTCGTGTAGTTGGCGCGGAGCAGCGCCACGCTGGTGTTCAGCTCCATCCCCGTCCATGGGAGCAGCGTTCCCTCGAATTCCGCACCGTAGGTCCGCGCGCGGCCGGCATTCTGGACATATTGGGTGATGCTGTTGAACGTGGGATCATAGGCGTTGACGATGCGCTGGACCTTGCGCTGCCACGAATAGAAGATCGCGGTGTTGGTGCGCAGCTTATGATCGAACCAGTCCGCCTTGAAGCCGACCTCGACGTCGCGCACTGATTCCGGATCGAACGCCGGAGAGATATCGCCACGGATGTTCCAGCCGCCGGCCATCGAGGCTCCACTGGTCTTGGCATAGAGGAACAGGTTGCGCGTCGCCTGATAGTCGACGCCGGCGGTCCACGCCGGATAGCTGAAATGGCGACTGCGGGTCTGGTTGCAGGGGCCGCCCGGTATGTCGCGGATGACGGTGCAGCTCGCGGGATCGCTCTCGTCGGCCAAGCTGTGGACGATGACCTTGCGCAGATCCCACGTGTAGCGGATGCCGCCCGTCACCCTGAGTTGATCGGTCAGGTGGTAATTGGCCTGCGCATAGAGGGCCGACGAGTTGCTGACGACATTGCCGTCGGTGCCGACGGTCACCACCTGCGCGGCAGGGCCGTTCGGGTTGAGGAAGCCGAACGACTGCGAGTGGTTGGTCTCCCGCCCGCGCTCGAGGAAGTAATAGACGCCGCCGATCAGGTCGAGCTTGCCGAGCGTGGTGGACGCATTGACCTCCTGGCTGAACTGCCGCTGGCGGAAGATGCCGTCGAATGCCACGAGGTTCACCGGCAGGCCGCTGATATCCTCCGCGTCGCGGGTGAGCGCCTGACGGTAGGCGGTGATCGACTTCACATGGATGCTGTCGAGATCCAGATCGAGGTTGGCCGAGACGCCTTTCTGGATGCCGATGTCATAAGGCGTATCGAGCGACGGCTTGCCGGTGTTGTTGTAGCCGTAGTATTTGCGGAAGTTGTCCTTGGTGGTGACGTAGTCGGCCGGGTTGATCCCGAACAGCGCCAGTGCGTCACCGATCGTGAAACCGGGCGCGAGCCCGAAGGCCGAGTTGAAACCGAGCAGCGTCTGTTGCTGGCCGTCGTCGCGATAATGCGAGTAGTCGCCGCTGATCGTCAGCTTGAGCGGAAGACTTGCCGGCGCCCAGAGCAGGCTGGCACGACCGTAATAATCGCCCCGGACGTCGCCCGCCGGGCGGTCGTTGAGCCGGGGATAGCTCCCGTAGCCGTCGTGCCGCTGAAAGCGGAACACGCCGCGGACGGCAAGCTCGTCGCCGTTCAACGGTATGTTGGCGACGCCCTGCACCAGGCGCCCGTCGTAATTGCCGGCGCCCAGCAACAGCGAGCCCTCGAACTTGCCGGTCGGCGGATTGGTGGTGATACTCAGCGCGCCACCCGTGGTGTTGCGCCCGAAGAGGGTGCCTTGCGGTCCGCGCAGGACCTCAATCCGGTTCACGTCCAGAACATCGACGTTGGCGGCGATCGGGCGCGCCAGATACACGCCGTCGACATAGACGCCGATCGCGGGATCCGAGTTCGTACCGGGCGAGTTCTGGGCCTGGCCACGGATCGCCAGCTGGGCCTGCGTCGGCGAGCTGGTGCCGCCGACGGCGATCGAGAGGCTCGGCGCCCGCCCCTGCAGATCGGAGACGCCCCGCACCTGCGAGCGCGCCAGCGACGCGGAACTGAACGCACTCACCGCCACCGGCGTCGACTGCAGCTTCTCGTTGGTGCGGCGCGCGGTGACGATGATTTCCTCGATCCCGCGCGGGGGCGCCTCCGCGGCCGCCGTTTCCGTGGACGCGGGCACCGGTGCCTGAGCCTGCGCCGCGGCAGACAGAGCGAGCGCGACAGTGGACCCGCCACATAGGATAAGCCTCTTCATATCATTTCTCCCCGCATGTTGTCTGTCTTTGGTAGTTCGATAGTCGTTCGATCGTGCGCAGTCCGAACCGGTCCGCGAGATCCCCTCATTCGCCCGCTGCCGATCCGGATGGCCAGCGCTTGAACTTTTCCTCCCAGTCGACCTCGGCGACACGGACCAGCTCCGTCTGCGCGCGAACGGCTCCATCCGGATTGGTCCAGCGCGACATGATGTTGCCATAGCCGTGGCCGAGCGGATCGAGCCAATTGTCGACGTCGCCCGGCCGCTCGTTGCAGATCACGATCGTCACGCTGCCGTCGGGGTTCAGGACTGCCGAGTGCTTGTTGATGAGGATGCGCGCTTTCCGATAGTCCAGCGACTCCAGCCAGTAATTGTACAGGCACAGGTTCCAGGTATCGGTATCCGGCACTTCCGGAAAGTGGATCAGCAGCGCCTCGCCTAGTTCGATCCGGAAGGCTGACCAGAAGTAGGCATAATTCGGATCGCCGCCCATCGACAGCATGAAGGCCTGATCCACCGGCGGCAATTTGTTGACGTCCTTCGCCATCGTGCTGGCGAGACCGACGAAGGTGCGGCCCGTGCTGGAGAAGAAGCCTTGCGCGTTGGCCAGGCGAGCGATCGCCTGTTCCATGGTCAGCAGATCCTTTTCCCGACGCTCCGAGGCCGACCGGATCGCGAAGGACATCTCGGTCTCGCCGACGCGGTCGGCGAAGGTCTGCCGGACCATGATCGAGTTGGACTCCGGCGTAAGGCGCACCCAGTTCGTCGCCCGCTCCGGGCCACCCACGTGGATGATGAAATTACCCTCGGCATCGGTCTCGAGGTCGGGGCCGTCGAGCACGCCGATGATCTCGTATTTCGCCGTCAACGACATCACGGCCGAAGTGATGTTGAAGTAGTTTACCGTGCCGATGTTGCCCGTGATCTCATATTCCTGCGTACCCTCGATCAGGCTGATCGCGTAGAGGCTGTCCGGATTGTCCAATCCCCATTTCAAATTGTCGTTGTAGACATTGGCGAGATAGGGCGCCTTCTCGTCGGAATATTCGACGAACTTCTCGATGCCCCCGCGCAGCAGGCGGGTCAGATAGCGCAGCGCCTCCGCTTGCGATACCGGATCGGCCTGCGCGGCAGACTCGAGGATCTCCTTTCCGGAGACGTGGATCGCCTCGCAGAACGCTGTCCACCCATCGATCGCCGAGCGCATTCCGTCATCGGTCATCGTGCTGCTCCGAGCTTTGGACCCGCCGCCGCGCCGCGGCACATGGTGCTTGCCGGCTCATATCTCGGCCGGAACGGAAAAGAATTCCTGGTATCGGCGGTACGCCGTCCGCTCCGTGTCGATCACGTCCACGGGGGTCGCCTCATATTGGTGACGGCCGAACCTGCCTTGCGTCTTGTCGCGAAGAAACGACAGCATCCTTGCCTCGACCTCGGGCGCGAGCTCCATCTCGAGCGCGCGGTACACGCCTCGAATGGACGCCATCGGATCGTCCATGAACTCCGCATATTGGAAGTTCGCATAGCGCCCTTTCGCGAGCACGCCGCTCTCGATCAGGTCGATGACGTCGTCCCATGCCGCCGCCCTCGCCTCGGCGGTGGCCAGCGACCAGCTTTCGATCGAGCCGTCGCCCCAAGGCTGATCGGTCCTCAACGAATAGAGCAGGCCCATCACGCTCACCACCGAGTCCGCGGTGATGACGGGATCGCGGTGGGTGAATATCACCCGCATGTCGGGGAATACGCGCAGGATCTTGCGCAGGTGGGGCAGATGCGACGGGCTCTTCATCAGCCAGTGCGGCCGCTTGAAGCGCCGCTGCAGCATCTTCAGCGTCTTGCGCTGCCACTCGATCGTGCTCGTATGATCGCGCGCCGCCATGTAGCGGGCGTAGGAGGGTATTTGGAACTGGATGGTGAAGACGTCCGACAGGAAGGTCGGATATTCTATCTCCAGCGTCTCGACGGGCAATATAGCTCCCGATTTGTGCGCCGACTTGAACAACGGAAGCATTTCCTCGAGCAGATCATTATATTGATCCACCCGTGCGATGCGCTCGTCGCTACCGTAGGTCTCCGCCTCGGGCGGCGGAGACGGGATCAACGCCTCGAATTTCGCGGCTACACGGAACTGCGGATCCTGCGCCAGCACTTCGAAGAGGATCGTCGTGCCGGACCGCGCATAGCCGGTAATGTACACCGGCCGATCGATCTGCTCGGCGTCGATCTCCGGCTCGCGACGGTAGGCGGCGACGATCTGCAGGCGCGCCTCCAGATACAGGATGAACTCGCATCGCGTGAGCAGCCGGCCGGCAAGATTGAGGTTGGCCTCGCGGTCGATCGCATCGAGCAGCGTCTCGAACGCCTCGCGCCAGGGCTCGTCGCCGAAGTCGGACAAGCCGGTATTCTCGATCGCCTGCGCGATCAGGGACGCGGGATCGAGCGAGACGACGCCGCGGTCGCCGACCATGCCTCCGACGGCGTTCAGCGAGGAGAGCCAATCGGGCCGGCTCGGCGGAACCCAGCTCAAACGGCGGTCGAACGCGGTGGCCGCCATCTTGCTCCCCCCCTTCTTTTGATTAAGGCTGCGATTATGCCCGACCATGGAGCCCATCAACCCGAGAAGTTTGACTCCCAGTCAACCCCAGTAGCAAGCGCGCT
>CAXTTP010000033.1:13953-16149 GCA_964247195.1 uncultured Sphingomonadaceae bacterium | reverse complement strand
CTATCATTATTACGCAACCAAGGAGGACCTGTACCAGGCCGTCCTGGAGAGGATCACCGGCCGCCACGAAACGATGCTCGATCAGGCCGAATATGACCGCCTTCCGCCCGAGCGCGCGCTGGCGCTGTTCGTCGAACGGCTGTTCGATATCCAGGCGCGGAACGGCGGCCACCTGATCATCGATCTGGCCCAGCATGATGGGGATGGCATCCATCGATCCCGAACCGGCAACAGGCTGATCGACAGGGTTGCGAGCTGCCTCGATCGCATCATCTGCCGGGGCAAGGCCGATGGCAGCTTCCGGAAGGAGATCGACGTCGCGAAGCTTTGCATCATGATCAACGTCGTGACCAACGGGCTCATCTCCTTCGGAAGCTTCGTCGCAAGCATGGTCAAGGTCGATTTCCCGCCGGACGGTGCGACAGGTTCCATCAAGGACTGCGCGACCGAGTTCATACTCGATGCCGTGCGGACCCGTTCCGAGGCGAGCAAGCCGGCGGCGCGCCAGTAAGCCGGCACCTGCGTGCGCGGGTCGCGTCCGGGCTGCGGTGCCGGAGCCTTCCCTCCTGACCCATCGTCCGACAGGCGACTGCGCGCTCGGATGCTATGTGATCCCGATCGATTGAGAGGAAGATGTTTTGGTCGCACCCTCGTCGTGCAGCCGTTCCGGGGTGATCGGAAAACGTCCTGCCGAGTCTAACACGTTGGGGTGCGCCCGAACGCTTGCAACGAAACGTACAATTGCTGGAGAGCCTGATGGCCACGATTGCCGCCGATACGCTTCGTCCAGACGCCGACACGCTGCTCGACCAATACCCACTTCCCGATTACCTCCGCGATGGGGCACGCGTCGGCTTGGTCGAGCTTCTCGCCGCGCTGGAGAACGAGCACGGCCTCAACGCGAATGGCCGGGCGCGTGCGCTCAACAGCATCCACGACGATCTCTCCCGGCTGAAGGCGATCGCGGACGATCGCGCGCGTTTTCCCGAGATCGCCGGGGTCGAGATCCGGCAGCCGATGTTCATCCTCGGCCTGCCGCGCTGCGGGACCAGCCTGCTCCACGCGCTGATCGATGGCGACCCGCAAGTGCGCACGCCGTTGATGTGGGAGGTCGCCAACCCCTCCCCGCCGCCCGAGGCGGCCACGTTCGACAGCGATCCGCGGATCGCCCGCTTCGATGCCTATATCGAGCATGAGTTCGGCGCCAAGATCGAGGAAATCGCCAAGGCGCATCCGATCGGCGCCAAGATCCCGCAGGAATGCGGCTCGTTCATGACGACGTCGTTCCGCAGCAGCAATCCGGTGATGATGAGTCGTGTTCCGGACTTCTACCGCTGGTTCCTGGGTGCGGACGTCACCTTCCGCTATGAAGTCCACAAGATGTGGCTCCAGCATCTCGGCTGGCACAACCCCAAGAAGCATTGGGTGCTCAAGATCCAGGAGCACATGTACAGCCTGCCCGAGCTGCGTTCGGTCTATCCGGATGCGATCTTCGTCCAGCCGCACCGCGATCCGGTGACGGTGATCGCGTCGATCTCGCAACTCATCCGCAACATCCGGATGCCCGCGTTCGACAGCCAGGACCCGGTCGCGCTGGGGCAGGAGATGCTCCACCTGTGGCACGACGGGCAGGTGCGGATGATGGCGTATCGCAAGGCGCATCCCGACCTGCCGATCCACGACCTGCGCTACAAGGATCTGGCGAGCGATCCGGTCGCCGCGGTGCGTTCGATCTACGATCGCTTCGGGTGGGATTTCACGGCTGCATCGGAAGCCGGCATCATCGGATGGCTGGCCGAGAACCCGGCCGGCAAACATGGCACGCACCGTTACGAACTGGCGGATTTCGGACTCACCGAGGGCGACGTCCGAGAGGTATATGCCGACTATATCGAGGCTTACCGGGAGTATATCTGATCATGGCCACGACTCTCGCGCCGCAGGTCCCCGCGCACGTCCCGCCCGAGCTGGTGGTGCGTTCCTTCCCGTTCGCGTTCGGCGCGACGACGACCGAGATCCCGTTCGACGGCATGGTTTCGGCGGTCCACGACAATCCGGAGATCTTCTACGTGCCCGATCTCGCGGCCGGCGGGATCGGCGGCTGGATTCCCCGGCGGCAGGAAGACATGCGCGCCATCTACATGGACTATGAGCATTTCTCGAACCAGAATACCACGCCGTTCCCCGAGCTCACCG
>CAXTTP010000033.1:10956-13943 GCA_964247195.1 uncultured Sphingomonadaceae bacterium | reverse complement strand
GCTGCCGCTCGAGTCCGATCCGCCCCTCCACTCGGCATACCGCGTCTTCCTCAATCCGGTCTTCTCGCCAAAGGTGACGAACCGGATCGATGCCAAGATCCGCGAATATGCGCGCGGTTATGTCGAAGGCTTCCGCGACAAGGGACGCATCGACTTCCTCCAGGAGTTCGCCTTCGAATTTCCGATCAAGGTGTTCCTGGAGCTGATGGGGTTGCCGCAGGCCCAGGTGAAGCAGTTCCTCGACTGGACGGGCGAGCTGCTGCATGCACCGGACGTCGAGACGCTGCTGCGCGCGACCAACGAGGTCATCGCCTACCTCAAGACCGTCATCGAGGATCGCAAGCAGAACCCACGCGACGACATCGTCACCTACGGCGTCGAGGCGCGCATCGAGGATGGCCGTGCGCTTACCGACGACGAGCTGCTGGGTTTCTGCTTCAACCTGTTCGTCGGCGGGCTCGATACGGTGTCGACGAACCTGACGTGGCAGTTCCTGCATCTCGCCCGCAATCCCGAGCATCAGCGCCAGCTTCGCGCCGAGCCGGAGCTGATCCCGGGTGCGATCGACGAGTTCATGCGCGCGTTCGCGGCGGTGATGACGTTCCGCGTCTGCGTGAAGGAAAAGACGATCCGCGGCGTGACGTTCAAGCCGGGCGACAAGGTCGCGCTTTCGACGACCCTGGCCGCGCGGGATCCGGCGGAGTGGGATCGTCCCGACGAGATCATCCTCAACCGGCGACCGCGACATGTCTCGTTCGGCTACGGGCCGCACCTGTGCGTCGGCATGCACCTGGCCAAGCGGGAAATGCGGATCGCGATCGAGGAGTTCCTCGCCGCGATCCCCGAGTTCCGCCTGACGCCGGGCATCGAGATGCGCACGGCGCTCCACGGCGTGATCCAGCCGGATCGGCTCATGCTGGAATGGGATGTCTGAGCGGAAACGCTGCGCCTCGCACGATCGCAACCGGGAACGACGATGACCGACAGCAACGACCTTCCGCAGTGGCGGGACTATCTGGCGACGCTCGCGGAGGCGGACGGCGTCCTCGACCTGATCGCCGATCCTGCCGACCCGCTGGCTCGACAGGACGTCTACCGGCTCCTGTTTCTGGGCGTCGCAACAGGCTATCTCGGCGCCTTCGTCGAGCCGGACCTCCCGGACTTCCTGCCGCTCGTAAATAGCGTGTTGAACAGCGTCGGCGTCAACCCGGACTTCGTCTACGGCTACTCGCAGATCGACGGTACGGGCGCCTATCGCCTGTCCGGCTATCGCGGCTCCGGGCTCTTCGTCCTGTTCGACTTCGGGGCGGGCGGGCTGGCGGTCATGGACGAACTCGGGCCGTCGGTCGGCGTGCTCGATATCGATACGCTGTCGATAGCGGCGGATGGCAGCTTCGAGGTACTGCTCAGCGCCGAGCGCCCCGCCGATCACCGGGGCGACTGGGCGCGCCTCGACCCGCGGGCGACGACGGTCAACATCCGGCAGGCTGCCTATGATTGGGGCGCCGGCGGCGAGGCGCGGATCGCGATCGAAAGGATCGACCGGCCGATCGTGCACCGCCGGCCGGATGCCGCGGAGATCGCGCGCCGTCTGTCGAGGGTGGCCGGGTATCCGCAGCGTTATGCCGGCTTCGCGCTGCAATATGGCAAAGGGCAACGTGCGCGCGGCGTCGTCAACCGGCTCGAGCATGATGACTGGGCCGGCCGTGGCGGGCTTGCCGGCCAGCATTACTATCAGGGCCTCTTCCGGTTGCAGCCCGGCGAGGCGATCATCCTGGAGACCGAGCTGCCCGAGACGGTGCGGTATTGGAACGTGCAGCTCAACGACACGCTGTGGAACACGATCGACTGGGTCAACCATCAGAGCAGCCTCAACGGTGGCCAGGCGACGATCGATGCGGACGGCCGCTTCCGTGCGGTCATCGCGCTCGAGGATCCGGGCGTTCCGAACTGGCTCGACCCCGGCGGCCACGCCGAGGGCTCGCTGATGCTGCGCTGGACGGAGGCGAGCTCGGGGCCGGAGCCAAGCCTCAGGCTGGTACCGCTCACCGAGTTGCGGCAACACCTGCCCGATAGCACGGCGGTCGTCACACCCGAAGCGCGGCAGACGGCGTTGCGCCAGCGCCGTCGCAGCGCCCAGCTCCGCCGGCGCTGGTAGCGCGCCTTCCTCACCTTCGGGTCGAGGACTTCGTCCCGTTCCGGGCGAGCCCGCGGCTCTCTGTTGCAAGCCGGCGGAGTCAGGCAGTAAGGTGGGAACCCGACATCGAGATCTGGACAAGGTGAGTTTATGGCTACCCAAGCGAAGGCACTTCCGGACCATGTTCGGCCCGACATGGTCCGCGACTGCGCGCTGTTCGACCGGATCTCGATCTACGAGAATCCATACACGTCGATCATTCCCCAGATCCATGAGGGGCCGGCGGTCTTTTACGCAGACAATGTTTTTCCGGGTCCGGCGCCGGGCTGGGTGGTGCGCCGCTACGAGGACCTCCGGACGATCTACAACGACACCGAGAATTTCTACAAGGAAGGCAATACCCAGTTCGCCAAGATGATCGGCGAGAGCTGGGACATCATTCCGACCGAGCTCGATCCACCGCGGCACACCGCCTTCCGCGCCGCCCTCAATCCGGTCTACTCGCCCAGCAACATGGCCGCGCTGGACGGACGCGTGCGCGAGCGCGCGCGCTTCTTCATCGACAAGTTCAAGGACAAGGGCGGCTGCGAGTTCGTCAAGGATTTCGCGATCCCGTTCCCGGTGACGATCTTCCTCGATCTGCTCGGCTTTCCGCAGGAGGAGATGGATCAGTTCCTCGAGTGGGAGGCGCAGCTCCTCCACACCAACGACAAGGAAGCGCGCATCACCAGTGTCGTCTCCGTCAAGGAGTATCTGCTGAAGGCGATCGCCGATCGAAAGGTCAACCCGAAGGACGACCTGATCAGCACGGCGCTGTCACTGGAAGTGGACGGGCGAAAGTGGACCGACG
>CAXTTP010000033.1:0-10946 GCA_964247195.1 uncultured Sphingomonadaceae bacterium | reverse complement strand
GGATACGGTCACGTCGAACATCGGGCTGCATTTCTACCACCTCGCCACGCATCCCGAGGATCAGGCGGAGTTGCGGGCGAACCCGAAGAAACTGGTCGTGGCCACGGAGGAACTGCTGCGCGCCTATCCCGCGGTTACGACCATGCGCCTGTGCCGGAACCCCTATACGATCGGCGGCGTCACGATGATGCCGGGCGACTATATAGCGATGCCGACGCCGCTCGCCGGCCATGACCCGGAGGCCTATGACTCGCCCGGCGAGATCCGGCTCGATCGCAAGCCATCGCACGTGACGCTCGGCTACGGCATCCACCGCTGCCTGGGTCAGCATCTCGCACGCCGCGAGCTTCAGATCGCAATGGGAGAGTTCCTGACCGCCATCCCTCAGTTCGAGCTAAAGCCGGGGTTCAAGCCGCCTTTTTACGTCGGCAACATCATCCACGTCGAGGAATTGCAGCTCGTCTGGTGATCGTGGCGGCGAGGCAATCATGCCTCGCCGGCCGAACCTCCGATCCCGGCTGGCGTTCGATGGCGAGACGGACAAGTACATGGACGTTCCCGGCTGCCGCAGCGGCGAGGGTAAGCCGATGTCGCCGGCGCAGAGGTAACCCCGAGGCTAGCGGCCGACATGACCGGAGCAAGGTAGGATGAGGGCAAGGTGAGCGACAGACTTGGAATGCTCGAAGGCAAGGTCGTCTTCATAACCGGAGCAGGCGCCGGCATCGGCCGCTCGGCCGCCGAGCGGATGGCGCTGCATGGCGCCTCGGTAGTGGTCACCGACCGCGACGGCGAATTGGCAGAAGCGGTAGCGTCTCAGCTCCGCAGCGAGGGTGCCGACGCCATCGCCGTGCAATGCGACATCTCCCGCGAAAGCGATGTCCGCGGCGCCATCGACGCGACGGTCGAACATTTCGGCCGCCTGGATTGCGCATTCAACAATGCCGGGTACGGCAATCGCCTCGCACGCACCGCGGACCTCGAGCTGGCGGACTGGAGGGACGTCCTGGACGTGGACCTTCTGGGTACCTTTCTCTGCATCAAATACCAGATCCCGCACATGATCGCCGCGGGCGGCGGGTCGATCGTCAACACCGCCTCGAACGCCGGCATCTCCGGAACGCCCAAGCTCGTATGCTATGGCGCCGCCAAGGCTGGGGTCATCAACATGACCAAGACGGTGGCGATCGAGTACGCTGCCGATAAGATACGTAGCAACGTCGTCTGCCCGGGCATGATCATGACCACTCCCAACCAGCGACTCCTCGCCGAGGGGAACGAACTGGTCACGTCGCTGCAAATCCCGTTCGGGCGAGGCGGCGAAGACTATGAGGTCGCGGAGCTCGCGGCCTGGCTGCTCTCGCCGCTCGCATCCTATGTCACGGGCCAGGCCGTATCCGTCGACGGCGGCATGAGCGCTTGCCAGTAGAGAGCCAAAAGCCTTCTTGATCCTTTAACAAACTCCGAACCGATAGGAGAGATGAAATGAGTGCAGAAGACAACAAGAGCACAGTTCTCAAGTGGGTTGAGGCTTCCAACCGCGGAGACACTGATCTGATCATGACTCAGTTGTCCGACGACTTCATGTTCAAGGGCATGGCGCGCCGCCCGGAATGGCTGCAATATCGCTGGAACAAGGACGAGTTCGCCAAGACCCCGGGAGCACAGCAGCAACTCTTGGCGACTCCAATCAACTTCAAGGTCGTTGGAATGATCGCGGAAGGTGACCAAGTGTCTTTGGAGGCCACCTCGGACGCGGTGCTCAAGAACGGCAAGAAGTACGATAACGCGTACAATCTGGTCTTCATGTTCAAGGACGGTAAGATAAGCGAAGTCCGCGAATATAGCTGCAGTTATCTGGTTGCAGAGACGTTCGGCGAGTTCAACCCCGATAGCCCGAGCCTGGAAGATGCCTGAGCGCCCTGAAGAAGAAGATCTCGACCCGATCGCGGCGGCTAACCTGGCGCTGGCGCGGCGATGGATCGGCTTTATCAGCGAGCGTGACCTGGCCGGGCTGGACGAGATCGTCGCGCCCGGCCATCGGTACACCGCCGTCTGGCGAAGTCCGGCCGCGTACGGGATACGCCGGACGAAGGAACAGTTTTTCGAGGAAATCCGCGATTGGGGTCCGCACATCGAGACCCCCGTCAAGATGAAGATCGTCAGCGAACTGGCGACCCGTGACCGCGTCGTCCTCGAGGCGGAGGGCGAAGGCGTGATGCGGGGCGGGTATGTCTACGCGAACTCCTACTGCTTCCAGTTCTGGATATCGGACGGCAAAATCGACGCCATTCACGATTACTGCTGCACAAACACGGCGCGATTGCTCGAAGACCATCTTCGCGAGGCATTCCCGGGCGAGGAGAATCTTTTCGACGGCGTGGCACGGCAGAGCCAGGTCAGCTGACGAACGGATAGGAAGACCATGCCGGCGCCGAACCCGGCGGCTTCGAATAGCCCGATACTATTCTCGGCTCGGAGACGCGGTTTACCGCGTCGGCATGAGCTCCATGCAGCTCGGAAAGCCGCTTCAGGCGCGCGTGCGAAGCGCAGCCTGCGCCGCCGCCAGCCGGGCGATCGGCACGCGATACGGCGAGGCGGAGACGTAATCGAGCCCGACCTTCTCGCAGAAGGCGATCGAGGCCGGATCGCCACCATGTTCCCCGCATATGCCGAGCTTGATGTCGGATCGCGTCCGCCGGCCGCGCTCGGCGGCGATCTCGATCAGCTCGCCGACGCCTTCCACGTCCAGGCTGACGAACGGGTCGCGGGCATAGATCCCCTTGTCGACATAGGTCGTCAGGAACCGCCCGGCATCGTCGCGGCTCACGCCCAGCGCGGTCTGGGTGAGGTCGTTGGTGCCGAACGAGAAGAACTCGGCGAAATCCGCGATCTCGCCGGCCTTGAGCGCGGCACGGGGCAGCTCGATCATCGTGCCGACGAGATAGTCGACGCGCGCGCCTTTCTCCGCGAACACGGCTTCCGCAGCCTGGTCGATCACCGCCTTGATCAGCTCGAGCTCGCGCCGGGTCGCGACCAGCGGCACCATCACCTCGGGGATCGGCGCGGCGCCGGTGCGGGCCGCGACGTCCACCGCCGCCTCGAAGATGGCGCGCGCCTGGATCTCGTAGATCTCGGGATAGGTCACACCGAGCCGACAACCGCGATGGCCGAGCATCGGATTGAACTCGTGGAGCTCGACCGCACGCCGCTTCAGCGCCTCGATGCCGATACCAGCCGCGTACGCGACCTCGGCGAACTCCTCCTCCTCGTGCGGCAGGAATTCGTGGAGCGGCGGATCGAGCAGCCGGATCGTCACCGGCAGTCCGACCATGATCTCAAAGATCTCGGCGAAGTCGGCGCGCTGCTCCGGGAGCAGCTTGGCGAGCGCGGCGCGGCGGCCCTTCTCGTCCTCGGCTAGGATCATTTGGCGGACGGCGGTGATCCGGCTCGCCTCGAAGAACATGTGCTCGGTGCGGCACAGCCCGACCCCTTCGGCGCCGAAGCCGCGCGCGGTACGGCAGTCGAGCGGGGTCTCGGCATTGGTGCGCACCTTCAGCCGGCGTACCTTGTCGGCCCACTCCATCAGCGTGCCGAAATCGCCGGCGAGCTGCGGCTCGACCGTAGCGACCGCACCCAGCATCACCTCGCCCGTCGTGCCGTCGATCGTGACGATGTCGCCCTCTCGGACCTCGCGACCGCTCACCCGCGCCAGCTTCGCCTTGGCATCGATCGCGAGGTTGCCGACGCCCGACACACACGGCCGGCCCATGCCGCGCGCGACGACGGCGGCGTGGCTGGTCATGCCACCACGCGCGGTCAGAATGCCCTTGGCGGCGTGCATGCCGTGGATGTCCTCCGGGCTCGTCTCGGTGCGGATCAGGATCACCGCGTCGCCGAGCTCGGCGCGCTTCTCGGCGGTGTCGGCGTCGAACACCGCCATGCCCGAGGCTGCACCCGGCGAAGCCGGCAGGCCGCGCGCGATCACGTCGCGCGGTGCGTTCGGATCGAGCGTCGGATGGAGCAGCTGGTCGAGCGCGCCCGGCTCGACGCGCAGCACCGCCTCCTCCTGGCTGATCAGGCCCTCCTCGGCCATGTCCACCGCGATCTTGAGCGCAGCCTTCGCGGTGCGCTTGCCGGCGCGGGTTTGCAGCATCCACAGCTTGCCGCGTTCGACCGTGAACTCGATGTCCTGCATGTCGCGATAATGGGTTTCGAGCAGGTCGAACACGCGGGCGAGCTGGCCGTAAACCTCGGGCATCGCCTCTTCCATCGAGGCCGCCTTGGCGCCGGCCGCTTCGCGCGCGACTAGCGTAAGATATTGCGGCGTGCGGATGCCGGCGACGACGTCCTCGCCCTGGGCGTTGATCAGGAACTCGCCATAATAAGCGCGATCGCCCTTCGCCGGATCGCGGGTGAAGGCCACCCCGGTCGCCGAGGTGTCGCCCATGTTGCCGAACACCATCGCCTGGACGTTGACCGCCGTCCCCCACTCGCCGGGAATGTCGTTGAGCCGGCGATAGACCTTCGCCCGCTCGGACTGCCACGATCCGAACACGGCACCGATCGCGCCCCACAGCTGGTCGTGCACGTCCTGCGGGAAGGGCTTGCCCCATTGCTCTTCGACGATCGCCTTGTACTGGCCGACCAGCATCCGCCAGTCGTCGGCGGAAAGCTCGGTATCGAGGGTGAAGCCGCGATCCTCCTTGGCGATCTCCAGCGCCTCCTCGAAGCCGCCATGGTCGAGCTCGAGCACCACGTCCGAATACATCTGGATGAAGCGGCGATAGCTGTCCCACGCGAAGCGCGCATCGCCGGAGATTGCGGCGAGACCCTCGACCGTCTCGTCGTTGAGGCCGAGGTTGAGGACGGTGTCCATCATCCCCGGCATCGACGCGCGCGCGCCCGAGCGGACCGAGACGAGCAGCGGATCGGCGACATCGCCGAACTTCTTGGCGGTGATGCCCTCGATATGGCCGAGACCGGCGGCGACCTCCGCCTTCAGGCTTTCCGGAAAGCGCGTCCCGCGCTGGTAGTAGACGGCGCACATCGTGGTCGAGATCGTGAAGCCGGGCGGCACCGGCAGGCCGATGGAGGCCATCTCGGCAAGGTTCGCGCCCTTGCCGCCGAGCAGGTTGCGATCGCCCGAGCCGCCGTCCGACACGCCGCCGCCAAAGCGATAGACATAGCGTGTCGCGTCCTGCCCGGTGCCGATCGTGTCGCTGTCGTTCGCGGGGGCAAGGCTCGCCATCGTCATCCCTCGATCCTCGAAAAATCCGCCACATTGTGCACTGCAACACGGATCCTATCAAGCAAGGCCAGCCGTCTGGCGCGCTTGTCCCGATCCGGGTCGTTTACGGTGACCTGATCGAAGAACGCATCAACAGCCGGGCGGAGCCGTGCCAGCGCCGCCATCGCGCCCGCGAAGTCCTCACGCCCCACTGCGGCCGCGGCGGCGGGCTCGGCAATGTCGAGCGCCGCCGCGAGCGCCGCCTCGGCCGGCTCGGGCGCGTAGCCCGCCGGAGTGAGATCAGACAAAGCAGACAGGCCGGTGTCGGCATCCTTCTTCGTCTCGATCCGCACGATGTTCGCCGCGCGCCTGTAGCCGGCGAGCAGATTCGCCCCATCTTCGGTCGCGACAAACGCCTGCAACGCCTTCACCCGCGCGAGCAATCGAACGAGATCGTCCTCCCCGCCGAGCGCGAACACCGCGTCGATCAGGTCGTGGCGAACGCCAGCTTCGCGCTGCTGGACCTTTAGGCGGTCGGCGAAGAAGGCCGCGATCTCGTGTTCAGCATCCGTTATGAAGAGGTGCCCGCGCGCGCTTCGGCATGCCTCCGAAATCGAGAAGCGAAGACCGCCCGCCACTGTCAGCTGAATGACCGCAAGAGCCGAACGTCGAAGAGCGAAGGGATCCTTCGAACCTGTCGGCTTCTCGCCAATCGCAAAGAACTGGACAAGGCTGTCGAGCTTGTCCGCAAGGCTCACCGCCACCGTCAGCGGCGCGGTCGGCACCTCGTCGCCCTGCCCCACTGGTTTGTAGTGGTCGCGGATCGCGTCGGCGACCGCGTCGGGATAGCCTTCCGCCCGCGCGTAGTAGCCGCCGATAACTCCCTGCAATTCAGGGAACTCGCCGACCATGCCGGTGACCAGATCGGCCTTGGCGAGCCGTGCCTCCTGCTCGGCCTGATCGGGGTCCGCGCCCTTGACGATCCCCTCCTCGACCAGCCAGCGGGCGAGCTTCGTCACTCGTTCCACCTTGTCGGCGACGGTGCCGAGCTTCTCGTGGAACACGATCCGGTCGAGCTTCCTTGCCTGTTCATCAAGCGACACCTTGCGGTCCTGCTCCCAGAAGAAGCGCGCGTCGGCGAGGCGGGCCGCCAACACCCTGCCGTTGCCGGCAACGATCGCTTCGCCGCCGTCCGCGGCTTCGAGGTTCGCGGTACAGATGAAGTTCGGTGCGAGACTGCCCGCCGCGTCCACCAGCGCAAAATATTTCTGGTTGGTCCGCATGCTTAGCTGAATGACTTCGCGCGGCACCTCAAGGAACCTTGGATCGAACTTGCCGAGCAGCGGCACCGGCCATTCGGTAAGACCGGCATTCTCCGCCACCAGCCCCTCGTCGGGAACGATCGCCAGCCCGGCCGCCGCCGCGGCTGCGCCGGCACGTTCGCGGACGATCGCGCGGCGCTCCTCGCCGTCGACGACAACGTGGCAGGCGCGGAGCTTGGCGGCATAATCGTCGGCGTTGCCGATCATGACGATGCCCGGATGGTGGAAGCGGTGACCGATGGTCGCCGCGCCGCTCACCACGCCGTCGATCTCGAACGGCACGACGTCGTCGCCGAGCAAGGCGACGATGCCGTGGAGTGGGCGCACCCAGCGTAGCGACGTCGTCGCGGCGGACGCCGTGCCCCAACGCATCGACTTGGGCCAAGGAAAGGCGCGCACGATCGCCGGCACCGCCGCCGCCAGTACATCTGCGGTGGCGCGACCAGGCTTCTCGATCACTGCGAACAGCACGCCGTCGCGCTCGATCAGGTCGGCGCGCGCGAGCCCCGTCTTGCGCAGGAAGCCTTCGAGCGCCTGCGGCGGCGCGCTGGCGCGCGGGCCCTTGGTTTCCTCGCGGGTCGGCTCGGTGGCGGTCGGCAACCCGCGTGCAATAAGGGCGAGGCGGCGCGGCGTCGCATAAGTCTCGATCTCTGTCGCCGCCAAGCCGGCCTTGCCGATCTCCTCGGCGAACAGGCGCGCCAGATCGGCACAAGCCCGCTCCTGCATGCGCGCTGGAATCTCCTCGGAAAGAAGCTCCAGCAAGAAGTTGGCCGTCATGGCTCCCATCCGTTATGAACCATCCACGCCGCGCAGGCGCCCTTGGCCAACTCGCGAACGCGGCCGATATACGCCTGCCGCTCGGCGACCGAGATCACCCCGCGCGCGTTCAGCAGGTTGAAGATGTGGCTCGCCTTGATCGCCTGATCGTAGGCGGGAAGCGGTAGCTTCGCTTCGATCAGCGCGCGGGCTTCATCGGCGGCCATGGTGAACTGTGTGAACAGGCGCTCGGTGTTGGCGGCCTCGAAGCTGTACGCGCTGAACTGCTTCTCGTTCTCCAGGAACACGTCGCCATAGGTGACGCCGGTCTCGTCGAACGCCAGATCGTAGACGTTGTCGACGCCCTGGATGTACATCGCCAAACGCTCGAGCCCATAGGTCAGCTCGCCTGAGACAGGCTTGCAGTCGTACCCGCCAACCTGCTGAAAATAAGTGAACTGGCTCACCTCCATGCCATCGCACCAGACCTCCCAGCCGAGACCCCAGGCGCCGAGCGTCGGGCTTTCCCAATCGTCCTCGACGAAGCGGATGTCGTGGCGGGTGAAGTCGATCCCGATCGCGGCGAGCGAGCCGAGATAGAGCTGCTGAAGGTCGTCCGGCGACGGCTTCAGGATCACCTGATACTGGTAATAGTGGCCGAGCCGGTTCGGGTTCTCGCCATAGCGGCCGTCGCTCGGCCGGCGGGACGGCTGAACATAGGCTGCGCGCCACGGCTTGGGCCCGAGCGCGCGGAGCGTCGTCGCCGGGTGAAAGGTGCCTGCGCCCATCTCGACGTCATAGGGCTGGAGGATCGCGCAACCGCGCGCGCTCCAATAATCATGGAGCGTAAGGATCAGCCGCTGGAAGCTCAGCGGCGCGGACAGGATCGGACGTGCGGCGTCGCCCAAGGCGGCGGTTCCTCGCTATTGGAGCGGAGCGGTGCGTCTGCCGCAGCCGGGAAGACGGGTCAACCGCGCGCTGTCCGCAGCGAATAAGGCTCGAAGCCCGCGAAATTTGGGTCTAGGAGCCAAGATCATGAAGCTTCGCCTTGCCCTCCCCGCTTTGGCTCTCGCCGGCTGCGTGCCGGCGGCCACGCCTGCTGCCACCCATGTCGCCCACCCCGGCCTGTGGAAGCTCGCCGATGCCGACACGACCATCTATCTGTTCGGCACGATCCACGTACTGCCGCGCAATTACGTCTGGGAAAGCCCGCGCCTGAAGCAGGTGGCAGCGACGGCGGACGAGCTGGTGATCGAAACGCTGGTGCCGACCGATCCGCAGAAGTCGGCGGCGCTGCTGCTGGGGCTCGGCAAGGCCGACGGGCTGCCGCCGCTCGCCGATCGCGTGCCGCCGGCGAAGAAGGCAGCGCTGCAAGCGATCATCAAGCGGAGCAGCCTGCCGCCGGCGCTGCTGGACGGCATGAAGACCTGGGCGGCGGGGCTGATGCTGGTGGCGGTCACGCTCACCGATCTTGGCATCGAGGCGCAGAGCGGCGTCGAGGAGCAGCTCAAGGCGCAGTTCGCCGGCAAGCCGATCGATGGGCTGGAGAAGCCCGAGGAGCAGCTCGGCTATCTGAATTCGCTCAGCGAAGCCGATCAGCGCGGCTTCCTCGAGACGCTGATCGACAATCCGAAGGCCGGCCGACGCGATTTCGACAAGATGGTCGCCGCCTGGTCGCGCGGCGACGAGAAGGCGATCGTCGCTACCTTCGCCAAGGATCCGGAGATGACGCCGCAGCTCCGCGCGATTTTGCTCGATCGCCGCAACGCCAACTGGGCCACCTGGCTGAAGGGGCGGCTCGACCGGCCCGGCACGATCCTCGTCGCGGTCGGCGCAGGCCATCTCGTCGGGCCTGGGTCGGTGCAGGCGAAGCTGAAGGCCGAGGGCTTCAAGGTGACGCGCGTCGAGTAGCCGCGCCCTCGCCTTGCGTTCGGGCACGAACCTTTCTATAGGCCCCGCTCCCCCGTCCTGGTCATCCCTGGAGGCATGGCGGGGCTGGTATCAACAGCGAATTTGGAGACTAGCATGAGCGATCAGCTGACGCTGTCGGCCGAGACGCGCGAGCGGGCAGGCAAGGGAGCCTCCCGCGCAATGCGTCGCGAAGGCCGCGTTCCCGCCGTGATCTACGGCGAGAAGCAGGAACCCGTGATGATCCACGTCGAGGAAAAGGCGCTGGTGAAGATGCTCTCGACCGGGCACTTCATGAATAGCGTCGTGATGATCGACGCAGCCGGCGCGGCCACCCGCACGCTGCCGAAGGACGTCCAGTTCCATCCCGTCAGCGATCGCCCGCTGCATGTCGACTTCCTGCGCATCGCCGAGCATGCCAGCATCCACGTCAACGTGCCGGTGGTCTTCACCGACGAGGAGTCCTCGCCGGGCATCAAGCGCGGCGGCGTGCTCAACATCGTTCGCCACGAGCTCGAGCTCATCTGCGACGCGGCCGAGATCCCGGACAAGATCCACATCTCGCTGGCCGGCCTCGACGTCGGTGCGTCGATCCACATCTCGGCGGTGACGCTGCCGCAGGGCGCGGCATCGGCGATCGAGGATCGCGACTTCACCATCGCCACGATCGTCGCCCCGTCGGCGCTCAAGAGCAGCGAAGGCGGCGACGCCGAGCCCGAGGCGGCCGAGCCGGAAGCCTGAGGCTTTCGGCCCGGTTGGCCCGGGACCGTTCCCCGCGGGGAGAGGGAGCGGGATGCAGCTCTGGGTCGGCCTCGGCAATCCCGGCGCGGGCCATGCGCTGAACCGGCACAATGTCGGCTTCATGGCGGTCGACGCGATCGCCGGGCTGCACGGCTTCGATCCGTGGCGGAAGCAGTTCCAGGGCTGGTCGTCGGCGGGCCGGATCGGTGCCGAGCGCATCGTGCTGCTCAAGCCCGCGACGTTCATGAACGAGAGCGGCCGGGCGATCGGCGAGGCGATGCGCTTCTACAAGCTGGCGGCAGGTGACGTCACCGCCTTCCACGACGAACTCGACCTCGATCCGCAGCGGGTGAAGGTGAAGCTGGGCGGCGGCACCGCCGGGCATAACGGCCTGCGCTCGACCGAGGCGCATATCGGCAACGGCTTCCGCCGCGTCCGCCTCGGCATCGGCCATCCCGGCCACAAGGATCGCGTGCTCGGCCATGTCCTCGGCAATTATGCCAAGGCCGAAATGGACGGGCTCGCCGAGATGCTCGGCGCGGTCGCGGCCGAGGCGCCGTGGCTGGCCAAGGGCGACGATCCGCGCTTCATGAGCGAGGTGGCGTTGCGGCTCGGCCCTGCCCCCCGGTAGCGGAATACGCGTTTCAGGAAGGAAGATCAGATGGGTTTCCGCTGCGGCATCGTGGGGCTGCCGAACGTCGGCAAGTCGACGCTCTTCAACGCGCTCACCGAAACTGCGGCGGCGCAGGCGGCCAACTATCCGTTCTGCACGATCGAGCCCAATGTCGGCCAGGTCGCGGTGCCCGATCCGCGCCTCGCCGACATCGCGCGCATCGCCCAGTCCGCAAAGATCGTCGAGACCCAGCTCGGCTTCGTCGACATTGCCGGGCTGGTCCGCGGCGCGTCGACCGGCGAGGGTCTCGGTAACCAGTTCCTCGGCAACATCCGCGAGGTCGACGCGATCGTCCACGTGCTGCGCTGCTTCGAGGACG
>CAXTTP010000032.1:0-16568 GCA_964247195.1 uncultured Sphingomonadaceae bacterium | reverse complement strand
CCCTTGAGCACGGCAACGGTGCCCGGCATCTGGCCGAGCGCGGAGGCCGGCGGCCAGGGGGCGGCCAGAGCCGCGCCGACCGCCTTGTCGATCAGCGGCGAGGCGACGAAGAACAGCGCGCCCGGCGCCCCGGCGACGCGCTCGGCCACGGCATCGGCGGCGGCGAGCGTGGCGAGGCTGTCGGCGAGCAGGGTCACGCCGGCATTCTGGTGGACGCGCGGCAGCAGGTCGGCGGGCATCGTCCCGTCGTCGCCCGCGATCTGCTGCGATCCGGCCTGCACCAACTGTCCGGTGCGGTTGCCGAGCAGGTGCCAGGCCGTGTCGACCACGCAGACGCGCACGAAGATGCGGGCCAGCCCCGCCGCGTTCTGCAGCGTCGGTGCGGGCAGCGCCGTGTCGCGCAGCCGGCCTCCCGCCATATAGCCGACACGGATGCCCGCCGCCGGCACGATCGTCTGCCCCGATGCCCAGGCGTCGAGCGGCGCATTGATCGCCGCGCCGCCGCTCCAGATCACGCTCGCGGTCCCCGGCGGCGCCCAGGCGGTGCCGTGGGGATCGACCAGATGCGCGACCGTTCCGCCCTGCCCCGGGCCCGGTGTCGGCAAGGATAGCGCTCCTCCCGGCGCCAGCGCCGGGAACACCTTCGCGAGATCGGTGAACATGGCTGCGACGGCCAGCGCGCAGACCGGGAGTCCGCGCGCGTCGTGGAACGAGACCGCACCGCCGAACTGCGCGCCGCCCGTGTCGGAAGTGAGCACGTCCCCGGCCTCGTGGCGGATCGCGCCGCCGGGCGGGGTGGACCCGCGGATGACCATCGCCACCGGCATCGGCAGCGGCAGCGGCGTGCCCGCCGCGGCATATTGCTGCTGCGCCAGCCGCGCGAGCCGCTGCGCCGCCTGCGGATGGAGGCGGAATACGGCGACATCGCCGCCCGCGAGCGGCGCGCCGCTCACATCGCGGAATTCGCTGGCGGGCACCGCGACCAGCGTGCCCCGCCACGGCGCGACGATCCCGACGCCGAAGGTGAGGGTGAGGTCGCTCGCATTGAAGGTCGCGCCGGGCCCCCAGCTGGTGCCGAGCAGCGGTATCGCCAGGCCGAAGCGCGCCAGCCCGCCATTCAGCCGCGTCGTCGCGGTAGTGGTCGTCAGCGTCGTGAGCGTCACCATCGCACCGGCACCTTTCGGCTGATCGATTCGCCCTGCCGCCCGGCGAGCGATACATCGAGCGACCTGGCGGCGCCCGGAAGCATGATCTCGAGGCCGACGAAGCTGCCGCGGTCCCCCGTCCGCCGCACCTGCGCGCCGCCCGGCAGGGTCCGCACCTTGCCCGCCGGCACGTCCTTCAGCGCGATTGCGATTGGTTCGTCGCCGACCTTGCTCTCCCAATCGACCATCAGCGTCTGGCCGGCCGATCCCTTGAGCACGTCGCCCGGCACCGCCAGCGTGAACGCGGTGTTGCCGGCCTTGAGCTCGGCCTTGGCGCCGACGAGCACCGGCACGGGCTTGAGGATCACGCCCAGCGTCACGGCCTTCTCGGCGACGCGACCGAGCGGATCGGTGATTCGCACCACCGCCTCGACCAGCGCGGCCGCGTTCGGGGCGGCGAGCGTATAGACGAAGTCGTTGCCGTGTCGCTCCAGTCCGGCGACCACCTCGTCGACGGCGACGTTGATGCTGCCTGCAGCCGCGACGATCTCGATGCCGATCCGGTGCGCGCCGAGCGGCGTCGGCTTGGTCGGGATCGCGCTCGTGAAGTGGATCGCGATCTTGCCCTTGCCGGCGCCGACGACGGCGACGTTGGCGAGCGGCGGCGGCCCCTCGGGGGGCACCAGCACCGACACGGCGATGCTCGCCTCGCCGCGCGCGCCGAGCCGTCCGCGCGTGGCGTCGGTCTGCGACCATCCGGCGGCGCGATACCACCAGCGCTCCCATGCGCCGGGTGGCGAATCGGTCGTTTCCAGCGTCGCGCCGGGCTCCCCGGTGGCGATCTTCGCGATCGGCGGGCCCATCAGCGTCAGCTGGCGCGCGGCATCGGGGATACGCGTGCGGTAGACATCGAAGTTCACGGCGGCGACGCCCGGGCGCGGCTCGATCCGGATCCTGACGCCGCTCTTGCCGGCGCTGACCTGCAGGATCGGCGGCGCGGGCGCGGCCACCTTGGGCGGATAGACGAAGCGGACCTGCGCCGAGGAGGACGGCCAGTCGCTGGCCACGCCGCCAGCGCTCGTCCCCTGCACGATGAAGGCGTGGAAGACGCTTGAGCCGCGCGGCAGCGCCACGTCGATGCTGTTGCCCGCGATCGGCCCGCCGTCGCGGCGGGTGAACACGCTGCGCACCTGGCCGTCATATTCGATGCCGGTCAACGTCTCGAGGCGATCGACCAGGGAAGCATTGATCCCGGGCTCGGGCCGACCCTCGGCATCGGTAATCTTCGGATCGACGCCCGGCCTCGGCAGGCCCTTGGCGGCCGCAAGAATGCTCATCTCGTCCGCCTCGTAGACCGTCCAGAGCGTGCCGACCGCCGACCCCGACTCCCAGGCGATCCGCGCGTGCGAGCGGCCCTGCGCGTCGGGCATGCTGCCCAGCGGCGGCACCGGCTTGGCCGCCGGCACGGGTGGGCGAGGATCGGATGCGGCGCCGCGCGACGGCCGGGTCCACTCACCGCCCCGCTGCGTGGCGATGCGTTCGTTCGACATCGCCCAGACCTGGGCGACGGCGTGGCCCTGCGAGAAGTTGATCGGAAGGCCGGGCAGGCTGATGCGGTAACGGCGCACCGGCGTCGTGGGCCATGCGGTCACCAGCCCGCTGCCCGGATCGACCAGAGGCGCGGAACTGTCCGGATCGAGCGGGACGATCACCGCGCCGGACGCGCTCGGCACGTCGCCGGCGAAGCTCAGGATCAGCGCCGGGCCGCCGATGCCGGTGCCGCGGTCGAGCCCGGTCGGACGGCTCGGATCGGGCGCCTTGGCGTTGCGCGAGGCCGCCGCGAAGATCCGGCCGACGAAGGTGACGTCGCGCGGGCTGCGCACGGCCCAATCGAGCAGCAGCTCGACGACGAGCGTGCCCGGGCAGGTCGCGGCGCCCGGATCGCCGGCTTCCGCCTCGAGCCGGACGGCCGCGATTACCGGGATCTGCGCGTCCGGCGGGGTGAGGGTGGCCTGGGCGGTCGTCCAGGCGCTCCAGATGCCGAACGTCGTCTGCTGGGTGACGCCCCATTGCTGGGTGACCGGACTGCTTACGACGTCGACACCCGGGTCGCGCAGCGCCACCACGTTCGGGATCGTTCCGTCCGCGTTCTTGCCCGGCGTCGCCGCGATCGGGCGGAAGCCGCCGCCCGGCCGCGGATCGAGGATCGGCTCGCAGTCGATCGCGCCCGCGCGCGCGCCGGCCGCGCTGGCGATCGTATAGATGCTGTTGCGCGGCGTCCGGTCCCATTCGAGCCGCACGCCGACCCGCCACGGATCGTCGACGATCGCCGGCCGCTCGAACTTGCTGGGCCAGGGGGTAAGGTGGGTCGGTGCGAATGGCACCAGCGCCGGTCCCGGCTCCGGGATCGGCGCCGCCAGTTCCAGCGGGCCGCCGCCGAACAGGCCGTGCGCGAAGCGTGCGGTGACCATGTAGTCGAACCGTTCGTGGCGCAGCAGGACCGCGTTGGTGTTGACGCCGCCGCCGCTGGAGCCGCCGCTGGTATCGGCGAGCGCCGTCCCCAGCCCGAGCATCAGCGCCAGATAGGGATCGGTGCTCGCGGCAAGCTGGGCGACGCCGAGCGCGGAAACGCCCGCCGTGCCCGGCGGCACGATCGTCCCGTCCGCCGTTACCTCCGGCACGTCGACGACGATGCGATGTTTTCTCTGGTGCGTCTGGGGCAGCAGCATGGCGTCGCGCAGGTGATGGAGGATCCCGGTCTTTTCAGCGGTGATCGAGTTGAACGTCGCCTTGATCGATGGATGCTCCCACGGCGGCGCGGCAATCCCGGCCGCCATCAGATCGGGCCAGCCGAACGGCGGACCGCCGCGCAGCAAACGGTCGGCGGCGGCCGACTCGGGATCCTGTGTCGGAACCTCGCCCAGCCCCTGCTTGCCCGTCCAGCCCGGCAATTCCGCGAACAGCTCGGGCGAGGTCGGCAGGCCTACCGTTTCCACCATGGTCCAGTCCGGCAGCGCGGCATAGGCGTCGGTGGTGACCCCCGCCGCGCCCAGCAGCTTGCTGATGCCGACGAAGCTGACGCCGATCATCTGCGGGCTGGAAACCGTGATCAACGCCGTGCTGTTCGCCGCTGCCACATGCGGCAGCTCTGCCCCGGACAGGATCGGCGTGCCGCGCAGCGCGCTCACCGCCGCTCCGGCCGGACCCGCTTCGAACCACAGATAGAGCTTGCTCAGCGGCTTCTGGAACTTGACCGTCGTGATGCCGCCCGCGGTCGACCATTCGGCGGGGGGATCGAGCGGCGTCGCGTCCGCCAGCCTGGCCTTGCGGCGCCAGACCTTGAACGGCTCGGTCGGCATCCCGGCATAGGAGTGCAACGTCCAGCGCAGGTGCGCGGCACGCTCCAGCGCCTGCGATCCGGGCGCCTGGTTGAGCGCAGCCTTCTGCTGCGGCGTCTTGGCGTAGAACTTCCAATCGATGATCGCACCCTCGCCGACGAACAGGAAGGGGATCACCTGCCGGTCGACCGTCGTCAGCTCGGGCGGTTGCAGACCCTTCAGGAAGTCCGGCGGACGCACCAGGATATCGTTCAACTTGGTCGCGTCGAACGTGTCGGTCAGCTTGATCTTGGTCGGCAGCTTCATGGCAGGTCGTCCTCCCACGGCGCGCGCGCGAGCGTCATCGCCACCATCGGCAGCCATTCGAACGGCGGGCCGACCGGCTCCTTCGAGGGCTCGACAGGCGCCGGATCGTCGCCGCCGCTCGGTGGCCCCTCGGCCAGCTTGACGTGGCGCAGGCCGAGCGCGACCGCGTGGCTACGCGCGCCTTCGTTGAGCACGAACAGGCCGCGCTGCCCGCCCGGCGCCGCCACCGTCGCGCCGATCCACCGCGCCCCGGCGGCGGCAGGCTGCGCCGTGCCCGGCGCGAGCTCGACCGGGCATAGCCACTGGACCGGCGTCATCACCGTGCGCGTGGTGTCGCTCTCGGGATCGGGCACGCCGCGCGGCATCGGCCGCGAGCGCCAGATCGCCTCGGACCCGTCGAGCAGGATCGCGATCGGCTCCGCGACGTCGTCGCCGTCCGCCCAGAGCACCGTCGCGCGCGGGAAGGTCGGCACCGGCAATGCGCCGAGCCCCGCCTGCGCGAGCATGTCGTCGAATTCGGTGCCTTCCGCGGTGCCGCCGGCGCGCTTCAGCGCCCAATTGCGCAGGTCCGCTGCGCCGGCGATGTGGGCGTGCGAAACGGCGCTCGCCGCAAAGCCCTGCGCGAAGTCGCGCGCGGTTCCGTAAGCGGAGGTGGAAAAGCCGATCGACAGCACCACCTTGGCCGGCGGCGGGTTGCCCGAGCCCGGCGGGATCGCTGATTCCGGCCGCTCGTCGACGGCCTCGACGACGAGCGTATAGTCGGTGAACGGATCGAGCGGCGCCGGCACCTTCAGCTCGGCATGCAGCTTGCGGTGGTGATCGATGACGGCGCAGCCGACCCCGTGCTCGCCCTTCGCCTGCGCCGCCTCGACCGCCTTCTCCCACGGAGACAGCACGTCAGCCTCGACCTCCACGAGCAGGTCGTCGAGCGACCAGGGATAGCTGATCGCGCTGGTCGGCTGCCGGAACGATGCGGCGCGCAGCTTGATCCGCAGGCTATGATCGTAGCCCCGCCACAGCTGCGCGACATCGTTGGTGGCGAAGGTGATCGATACCTTCTCGCCGCCGAAGACGTGCGCCTCGCCCTCCGCCGGGTGGGCGGCGAGCACCCACGGCCGGATCGATGCCGGCGGCTCGTTATCGGTACGGAACGGGAGAACGTCATTCTCGGCGACGAAATCCTTCTCGCCTTCGACTTGCCACCGCCATTGCACGTTCACGTTATAGTCGGTGCCGCGCTTCAGCAGCGCGTATTTGCCGTCGGCGGAGAGCGCGGTGTCGAGCGCCTCCTTGTCCTTCGCGATCTCCTGTTCGTCATGCGCGGCGCGCGCGACCTCCCCGGTCCGCAGCGCCTCGATCGCGCCGAGGTAGAAGTCGCGGCCAGGTGCCCGTGTCTTCCGCTCGGACGGCTCGGCGGGGCTAACGCCGATCTCGATCCATGCGGCGTCGGCGAGATCGGTCAGCGTCATCAGCACCGGCGTGTAGCCGAGGCTCGCGTTGAAGCCGGAGACGAACGCCATCGGCCGCTGCCACGGCCCGGCGAAGTTCGTCCATCGCTCCGGCATCGTGAGCGTCGTGGCCTCGTCCCCCACCGCATACGACTGCAGCACCGTGCCATCCGCGGCGCGAACGAGGACGGCCAGCCGGTGTTGGCGGACGATCAACGGTCTGCCCAAGAGGAACAACTGTACCGAGACGCACGACCCGACATGCACGCGGACCGCGTTCCAGAGCGTCGGTCCGGACGCGGCCGCCGCCGGCGGCTTGCCGAACAGCTGTTCGAGGAGCGGCGACTGAGGCGGGACGAAACCGCTCTCCCCGCCTTCGTCGAGGATCGGGCTGCCGAGCATCCTGGCGTAGCAATTCCAGGGCACGCGATCCTGGTAGCGGCCGGAAATCGCGACCGCCTGCTGCATCTGCTTGCCGCCGACGCCGTCGCCGGGCTTGAACTTGGTGGCGAGCGCGCCGAACGTGCCGCCGCCCGCCGCCGCCGAAAGCGCCAGCGCGGATTCGATTTCCAGCCGCTGCTGGAGGATCTTGTCGGCCTCGCCATAGGCGGGCAGGAACTTGTTGCGCCATTTCTTCGGCGCCAGCGGCGGGCAGGGCAGCGCGCGAATCTCCACCGCGGCGGGCTCGATGCCGGTGGCGGCGTCCAGCATCGTGCTGCCGACACGCCAGGCTTCGTCGACGTTGAGCTCGATGTCCGGCGGCTCGGAGCGGATAACGCCGGGCTCGTCGGGCCACGCGACGCCATCCCAGATCCGCCAGCCGACCGGCGACGGGCCGGTATATTGGCGCAGGAACGTCCACAATATCGACGTCGGCGGCGCGGCCGTGCCGCAGGCGTTATGCCAGCGGTTGATCACGTCCTGGGTCAGCCGGTCGCCATATTCGATTGCCTTGGGGAAGGGCGTAGGCGTCCGGGTCAGCAAGGCGAGCTGCACCATGCCGGCGGTGACCTTGCCCGCCTTCTCGCGTCGCCACCATACCGACGGCGTGTCGTCGGCCGACGGATCGCTGTCCAGCGGACCTTCCAGCGTGACGCTGGTAACCTCGTAGCGGACGCGCTTCTCGCCTGCCGGAACTAAGCCGTCGGTCGACCCGCCCGGCGTGCCCGACACCGGCTTGCCGAAGATCTTGGCCGGCCAGTCGGCTGGCGGCGCGCGGAACGTGATCACCGGTATCGAATCGATCGGCACGCTCATGATGTCGGGCAGCTTGGCATCGACCGGCCGGCCGATCGCGGTGCCCATGGCGAGCGTGGGCGAGCGCGAGACGACCGCAAAGTCGCTGATCAGCCGTGGCGCCTCCCACGTTGGCAGATCGGTGGTGCCAAGGCCAAAATCGACGCAGCCCTCGACGTCGAAGAAGAAGAAATCGACGTGGCCGCAGATCTCGCCGCTGATCGACGCCGAGGCCTCGTTGCCGATCTTGGCGACCGAGACGTCGAGCTCGGCATGCGCGCCGATCGAGACGATGAACAAGTGGAGTTCGCCGTCGATCTGCAGCTTCGCCTGGAAGCGCAGCGGATCGAAGCCGATCAGCGCATCGAACCCGCCGCCGACCCTGGCGTAGAGGCCGATCGACTCGTCGCCCAATTTGTAGGTGACGGATATGCCGGCGGCGACGCCGAAGCCGGATACCTCCTCGAACTTGCTCTTCGAATCGCCGATCTTGAGCTTGTCGCCCTGCAGCATCAGGTAGCCAGAGCCGTCGACGGTACCGAACACCTTGGCCTGGATGCGCTTTTCCGGCGGCGCATATTGCCCGGCCCAGATGTGCCAGTTGCTGCTGTCGTCGAGGTCGAAGAAAGCCTCGATCGGCACGTGCAGCTTGAGCAGCCACTTGATCTCGTAGCTGACGAGGATGCCGATCGAGAGCGTGCCGTTCTCGAGATCGACGTCGATCACCGCCAGCGCCTCGACCGCGGGTATCGGGGTGTCCGTGTTGGGCGGCGTCGACTGGCGCGGCGCGAGCAGCCGCGCCTTCATCGTCAGCAGGATATTCGGGCCGGGCAGCTCGAGGATCAGCGCGCCGCGCAGGTTGAACAGGATACCGCCGTCGAGCGTGCCGAGCACCGCGCCGACCGCGAAGCCCCACTCGCCGTAAGCGGCCTCCCAGCCCTCGCGGTTAGTCGGATCGCCATATTGCGCGAGCCATGCCAGCGCGCCCGGCGCGCCGCTTCCCGGCGCCTGGATGCGGCGCCGGTTCATCGCGAACGCGCCGAGGAAGCCGTAGATGCCGAGGCCGCTGGTCCAGAGCGGCAGCGGCGCCGGAAATTCGACCGCAAGGCTGACGAACACCGAGGTCGCGCTGGTCTTGTCGGTCTTGTCGCACTTCTCGACGACAACGTCGGCCGCGATGCGCAGGCCGATCGGCACCACCGTCACGTCGAGGCCGCCCGACAGGCCGTTGTCGTTGATCTCGAGCTCGCCCCGGCCGCGCAGCGCGCCGGGCACGTCCACCGTCGCGCCGAGCGCGGTAAGCTCGGGAAGGCCCGGCGGATCGAGCGGCATCCGCACCCGCGCCCGGTCGATCGTCACCGGCCCGAGCTCGAGCGTCGTGCCGATGTCGATCTCGAACACCGGCGGGTTGGTCTTGCCGATCCGCGCGCCGAGCACGCGCAGGATCCGCGACAGCGGTTCCTTGACCTCGATCTGGCCGGGCCGGCTGGCGTCGATCGTATAGCCGCGTGAGGAATCGAAGACCGGGCGGAACTCGAAGCCCTTGCTGGCATCGGCGGGCTTGCCGATGCGCACCCCGACCGCCTTGTAGCGGACCGAGAGCGGCCGTTCCCGGCTGATCCGCAGGAACCAGTTCTCAGGATCCGGGATCGCCGCCGACAGCGCCGTCTCGACGTCGAACATGAAGGAGGTCTGGGTGCCGTCGTCGCGCTGCTCGACCGTCGCCTCGATCCCGTAGAGGATGACGCGTTCCACGATCAGCGGCAGGGTTGGCGGGCTTTCCGTCGAGCTGAGCGCCAGGACGAGCGGCAGTCCGCCGACCTCCGCCACGTCGTAGAGGCCGCCGCCCGGCGCGTCCTTCGGCAGCGCCGCCTCGACCAGCGGCAGGAAGGTGGCGAGGAAGCCGAGATAGGCGCGCAGCAGATCCTTGTTGTCGTCCGGCTTCGCGCCGGGCGGCGGACCGATCAGGAACAGGCCGTCCTTGTCGCCCTCGTCCGCCCCGACGAAGATCGTGGTGGTGACGGTCGCGGTGCCCGGATCACGCTGGATGACGACGCGGAAATCGGTCTGGCCGTCCTTGTCGTTGCCGTCGACGCCGGTGAGCGCGAGCGGCTGCCCCTTCAACTGGGGGTGCTGGAACTGGTCCTCGACCGCGGTCTTGAAGTCGATCTTGGCGGCGAGCTCGAGCGCGATCAGCTCGTCGCGGATGATCCGCACCTTGACGCTCGCGCCGAGGAACCACGGCGGCAGCGCGGGGTCCGCGGCGGGCGGCGGATCGACCGGGTCGACCGGGAGCGGCGTCAGCGTGACGGCGGTCGTCTTCTCGCGCGTGACCGTACCGGTTGCCTGCACGCCGGCGCCGGCCGGCAGCGTGACGTCGGCGCGCCACCAGAGATTGCGCGGCGGTTTCGGCTGGCCCGCCTTCGCGGCGTCCTCTGTCTCCTGCTTGGAAGCCGCGAACCCTTCGCCATGGGGCGCGAACGTGAACTTGCTGCCGTAGGTGCTGGCGATGAGGGCGGCGATCCCTTTCGCGCGCCGCTCGGAGAGGAGCTGGTTATAGTCGACCTTCAGCGGATCGCCTTCGTAGCTGGCGAAGCCGGTGATCGTGATCTCGCCGCCCGGCAGCGCGTCGAGCCTGGGCTTGACGTCGGCCGCGAACAGCCGGTCGGTCGTCCATTGCCCCGTCGGCAGGTCGTCGAGCGCCGGGGAGGTCCGCGTGTTCGACGGCTGCAGCGAATAGGGGCACGGCGGATATTCGATCGGCGGCCGGTCGAAATGCCAATAGGCCTTCACCGTCTCGCTCGATCCGTCGCGCTGGGCGGAGATGGCGACGGTCTCGCCGGGCGCGACCTTGAGCTTGTAGACCGGCCCGGCCGGCGGCGTGCCCGGCCCGGTCCAGTTGGTGATCTTCGCGGACGGCGGGTCCAGCACCAGCTCGACTTCGGTCTCGTTCTGGCCGGCGACGCGGAACTTGAGGCCGGGGCTGCTTCCGGCAGCGGTGACGACGGTGGCGTCGGGGGTCGCCCCTGGCGGCGCAGGCTGGCCGGGCAGCTGAGGCACCGCCTGCTTGGTGGCGAGCAGGCTGACGGCGATGTCGATCGTCCGGCTGCGCGGCGGCCCTGGACTGGTATTCGCGTCGGTGACGACGACCTTGACCTGCAGCGTGCCGGTGGCGGGCGGCGTCAGGTCGACCGAGCGCTTCTTCTCGCCCGGATTGCCGCCGACCGTGATGGTGCAGTCGTACGGCCGGCGCCCGCCGTCGATGTCGACGACCATCCGCGCCGGTCCGGGCAGCGCCACCTCGGCGCGGGTCTGATCGCTGTTCAGGAAGGTGAGGCCGTAGGGCTCGGTGCGCGTCGCGGTGGCGAAGCGGGCGTTGACCAGCAACGTCCCGCTGCCCTGCTCGACTACGGCGACGGTCGCATCGCCCGAAAGCACGACGCCGTCCTCGATTCCGATCAGGAAGTCGCTGAGCAGCCCGGTAAATGCCAGCCCTTCCTTGCCACCATAGGCGAAGTAGAGCCGCGCCTCCGGCAGGTAGATGCCGCGCCACGCATCGTCGACGCCGAACTTGGCGAGCAGCTCGGGCGGGGTGACGCCGTCGTCCAAGTCGAGCGTCGCCGAGCGGAAGCCGAACCCGAACGTGCCCGAATCGTCGACCAGCGCGTAGGGCGGATCCATCGTGCAGAGCTGCGCCACGCCGATCGCACCGGGATCGTCCAGCCCCTCCGCGCCCAGCGACTGGAGGGTGAGCGTGAGCGGCACGCTCGTGCCGCCGGCGGGCGGCGCCGGCGGCTGGGCGAGGCGCAGCTTGATCCGCGGCAGAGTGAAGCGGACTTCGGTCTTGACCGGATCCGGCCGGAGCAGCCCATCCTCGAGCCGTGCCGGAATCAGGCCCGGCGGCCGGATCGTGACCGCATTCAGCAGCAGGTCCAGCGTGAAGCCCGTGCCGGGCGCATCCGAAGGTGCCGCGGCAAGCGCGTCCAGCACCTTTTCATCCGCCACGGGGGAGACGCCGTCGAACATCGCCGCCGGCACGTTGGGCAGATGCGCAATGAAGTCGATGTAGCTGTCGCGGATGTCGATCCACTGATCGCGCGGCCGCGTGGCGGCGGCACCGCCGATCAGCGCGGCCACGCTCAGCGACAGCGGCGGCACGTAGACGAGCTGGATATCGTCGAGGGCGACCCGGCCGCGAATGACGCTGCCGTCCTGATCCTCGTCGCTCAGATAAGTCTTTACCGGAAGCTGTTTCAACGCGTCGAGGACGTTGCTGCCAGAACTGATGCCGTCCGCCGCAATCGTCGGCGCAACGAGATCAAATAGCGTGAGAGTCGCTGGCATCCCCGGCCCCCGCCTTCGTTTTCAGCATGCTTGCGCAATGTCGAAGTATTCACAAGAGCAAACTGCTCCATCGTCGCGGCAACGCTGCGGATTGTCGGATGCGCAGAAGAGTGCGCAAGTCGACGTGCCGGAAGGAGGCGATGAGAGGTGCGCCGCCTTAGCGGCGAGGCGACGGCGTCGGAGCGATGCCCCGGACGGTTGCCGCGCTGCTCGAGGGCGCGCCGCTAGCGCGGCGGCCGTGGCGCCCGCACCGGATGTCGGGGGCGCAGCGGCGGGCGGGCGGGCTGCGGCGCGCCTTCCACCGGCTCGATGCGGATGTCCTGGTCCTCGTCCGGGCCTTCGGTCGCGGTCCGCCGGAGCGCCGCCAGGAAGCGCCCGACCGCCTCGCGCGGCACTTCGAACAGCGTTTCGTTCGGCGCGATCCGGATTGCGCCGATCTCGCGCTTCATGATGTGGCCGCGCCGGCAGAGCAACGGCAGGATCCAGCGCGGATCGGCATTCTGCCGGCGGCCTATATCCATCCGGAACCAGACCGTGTCCTCGAAGCCGGGGCGCGGGCCGGCGTCGCGCTCCGGGCGCTGGGCGGGGGCGTGGTCGAGCAGCTCCTCGGCCGCCGGCAACCGGGCGCGATGGGCCCGGACGAGAGCCGCCGCGATCTCCTCCGCGCTTCGCTCGGACAGCAGCTGGCGGCCGAGCGCGCGATCGTCCTCGTCGAGCTCGGCGGGGGCGAGCAGCGCCGCGAGCAGCCGCTCGCGATCGGCGCGACCGATGTCGGCCGGGGTCGGCACCTGGATCCAGTCGGTCTGGATCCGCGCGTCGCGCAGCATGCCCTCGACCCGTCGCCGGCGCGGATAGGGCACGATCAGGATGGCGGTGCCCTTCTTGCCGGCGCGCCCGGTGCGGCCCGAGCGGTGCTTGAGCGCTTCGGCATCGCGCGGCAGCTCGACGTGGATGACCAGGCTGAGCGCCGGCAGGTCGATGCCGCGGGCGGCGACGTCGGTCGCCACGCACACCCGGGCGCGCCGATCGCGCAGCGCCTGGAGGGCGTGGTTGCGTTCGTTTTGGCTATGCTCGCCGGAGAGCGCGACCGCCGCGAAGCCGCGTTCGATCAGGCTGGCGTGCAGCCTGCGCACATTCTCGCGGGTCGCGCAGAACAGCATCGCCGATTCCGCCTCGTGCAGGCGCAGCAGGTTGACCACGGCATGCTCGATGTCGGCGGGCGCCACGGTCACCGCCTGATAGCTGATGTCGCCATGGCCGCGATCCTCGCCGGCGGTCGAGATGCGCAGCGCGTCGCGCTGGTAGCGCCGCGCCAGCGCCACGATCGGCTTCGGCATCGTCGCCGAGAACAGCAGCGTGCGCCGCTCCGCCGGGGTCGCGTCGAGGATCTCCTCGAGCTCCTCGCGAAAGCCCATGTCGAGCATCTCGTCGGCCTCGTCGAGCACCACCACCCGCAGCGCCGAGAGATCGAGCGCGCCGCGCTCGAGATGGTCGCGCAGCCGCCCCGGCGTGCCGACGACGATGTGGGCGCCGCCGGCGAAGCTGCGCCGCTCCTTCACCGCGTCCATGCCGCCGACCGCGGTCGCGATCCGCGCGCCAGCCTTGCCGTAGAGCCATGCCAGCTCGCGGCTGACCTGCAAGGCGAGCTCGCGCGTCGGCGCGATGATCAGGCCCAGCGGCAGGCGCGCGAAACCGATCCTGCCGTCTTCCAGCAGCTGCTCGGCCATCGCGAGCCCGAACGCCACCGTCTTGCCCGATCCGGTCTGCGCGGAGACGATCAGGTCGCGCCCGGCGGCCGCGGCCTCGATCACCGCCGCCTGCACCGGAGTTGGCGCTGCGTAGCCGCGCGCCGCGAGCGCTTCGCCGAGTACCGGCGGAAGATGATCGAACATCATGCCCGCCCACGCGCGGCCGGCGGCCGGCGGCCGCCCCAACTGATCATCATCGCAGTGAACCTTTGCGGGCGTGACCATCCCCCCGGAATGCGGGAACCGGTCGCCCTGTCGCCACCGTCATAGCAGACAGGCCCGAATCGTCCATGGCCGATCGCGGCGGGGCCTTGCAGGATAGACTCGCTGTTGCGGAAGTTGTACCCATGTTCCCGATCAACGGGGACTTGCCAACTCTAAGTTGATCGGGGCGGGGGCCAAGATAATGGCAAGCAGATTGGCGATCGTGCTGAGTGGCGGCGGCGCCAAGGGCGCCTTTCAGGTCGGCGTGCTCGACGCGCTCGTCAACGGCCGCGGCGTCAGGCCGGCGATCGTGGTGGGCACCTCGACCGGCGCCATCCAGGCGCTCGGCGTCGCCCAGAACGACGTGACCGCGCTCGTCAACGTCTGGACGGGGCTCAAAGGCAATGGCGACATCTACAAGGATCGCGGCGGCGTCGCCGGGGCGATCCTCCTCGGCGAGAAGGCGCTCTACGACACCGCTCCGCTGCGCCGGCTGCTCAAGGGCTTCTCCGATCCGGCCAGGCTCGCGGCCTCCGACGTCGACCTCCGGCTCGGCGTGGTCAGCCTGCAATCCGGCGAGTTCCGCACGATCGACAAGACCGTTCCGGACATCCACAACTGGGTCTATGCGAGCTGCGCGATGCCGGTCTTCTTCGACCCGCTGCAGACCAGCGATCGGCAGGAATGGGCCGACGGCGGCGTCCGCGACGTGACCCCGCTGGGCGCCGCGCTCGAACTGAATCCGACGGGCGTGCTCGTCATCCGCGCGTCGCCGGTAAGCAAGCCCGCCACCGCCAGGCAGTTCGGCGGCCTGATCCCGATCGGACTGCGCGCGGTGAGCCTGCTCCAGTCGGAAGTGTCGCGCAACGACCTGGCAAACACCTCGCTCATCAACGACATGCTCGCCGCGCGCGACCAGTTGTTCGCCGCGCTGGAGGCAGCCGGCACCCCCGCCGGTCAGGCGAGCAAGCTCCTGCTGCCGCTTGACAAGCAGCTCTCCAAATATCGCTTCGCGCAGGTCCGCGTCATCGAGCCGGAGGAGGAGTTCTCGGACACGCTGGAGTTCGATCCGGCCAAGATCGGGCGGGCGATCGAGGCAGGCCGCGCCGCGGTCGAGGAACATTGGCCATCGATCCAGGCGGTCGTGACGTAGACCGGCGGAGCTTCAATCCCCAACCGGCTTGATCGTGACCTTCGCCGTCCCGTGATTGCCGCGGCGTTGCGAGGTGTAGAACCAGGTCGGCCGGGCGGCGAGGATCCGGTCCGGCACGAGCCAGTCGGGGAAGGCCGCCTCGTTCACGAACATATAGGCGAGGCCGGTGCGCGGCGGAGTGTAGGTCGCGGTGTAGCGGCCGGGCGCCTTGCGGTCCTTCGTCATGGTCAGCGCATCGATGGTGACGGTCGGCAGCGCCTTGCCGTGAGGCGGGATCCACCGCACCTCTATCAGCGGCGTCATCAGCCCCGCGGTCACGATGCGGCGCAATGGCGTGCCGAGCCAGTGCGGCAAGCCCTCGAGGATCGAGCCGGCGTGAAGGCCGTTCGGGTCGGCCGGCGTCCCGCCATCGTCCCATGGATCGACGACATCGACGGTGATCTGGTAGGTCTGGCCGCCCTGGACGAGCGTGCTCTGCCGCGCCGCGACGGCCGGGCCATTTGGTGAAGCGCTTGCCGTCTGGGTGACGGCGATCAGGTTGCAGGGCTGCCCGACCAGGAAGTTGGTGCCGCGGGGATAGCGGATCGGCGCAGGCTGGTTGGCGCAGAAGGTCTCCCGTCGCTCCTGCACCGCGAGCAGCGCCTGGGTGACGATCACGACGAAGGCATAGAAGATCGCGGCGATCATCGCCGGGCCGAGCACCGAAGGCAGGACGCGCCACTTCACGAACTGAAGCAGTTCCTGATAGGCGCGCGCGTTGCGGAAATTGCGCAGCGTGGAGCTGTCCGCCCCCGGCAGTGGCTCGCCCGCCGGCCAGGCCGGATCGATCGCCCCCCACCACAGCCGGCGGGTGAGATCGCGGAGCGTGCGCTCCTGACCGGTGGCGACGCCGATCAGCACCGCGATGAGCAGGCATATGCCGAGGAAATAGAGCGAGCCGGCGGCGAACGCCTCGACCCAATAATGGGCGAAGCTGGGGAGCACGTAGCCGAGCCAGCCGATCACCGAGCCGAGCACCCAGCGGCCGTCCGTCTCCGGCGGGATTGGTGGAACCAGCGGCTGCCACCAGGGCATCGCGGCAAGGCTCAGCGTCAGCGCCAATGTGACGAAATAAGTCCAGCGGCGGCGCCATACCCAGTCCCAGATCACCTCCTGCCGCTCGGCGCGCGCGCCGGCGTCGGCGTTCAGCGCCTGGACCATCGCCGGGTCGATCAGCGTCGGGCGCGGCCTGTTCGGATCCAGCAGCGGCGCGGAGGGAGCGGGCGTGAAGGAGCGCGGCAGCGTGATCGGCGCGTAATTGTCCGTGCCGGACGCGATCCGCGCAAGGACGCTTTCGTGGACGGAGCAGGAGAGCAGCAGGCCGCGCGGCCGCTCCGGCTTTTCGCCGACCCGCGGATCGCGCAGGATCAGCGTCTCGTGGATCGGCCGCGCGCCGGGCGCGCCGGGGTCAGCGGGGTTCGCGCCGACGTGGAGCAGCGCCTCAATCTTCCGGGGCTGGTAGCGATAATAGACGCCCGCGCCCTGCCGGCTGTCGTGGATCGGCCCGAAGCTGTTGGCGGTGGCGCAGATCCGGTCGGTTTCGGCGGACAGGAAGCCGAGCCCGGCCGCCTTGGCATGCTCCATCATCCAGGTCAGCGACACATAGC
>CAXTTP010000031.1:0-16687 GCA_964247195.1 uncultured Sphingomonadaceae bacterium | reverse complement strand
GGCGTGGTCGGCGGATCGGGCACCGGCAAGTCGGTGCTGATGCGCTCGATCATCGGCCTGCAGCAGCCCGAGGCGGGCGAGGTCGAGGTCTTCGGCCAGCCGATGGTCGGCCGCAGCGATCAGGACGGCCAGGAGGTCCGCCGCCGCTGGGGAGTGCTGTTCCAGGGCGGCGCGCTGTTCTCGACGCTCACCGTCGCCGAGAACGTGCAGGTGCCGCTGCGCGAGTTCTACCGCGACCTCGATCCCACGCTGCTGCACGAGATCTCCGCCTACAAGGTGGCGATGGCGGGGCTGCCGTCCGACGCCGGCCCGAAATATCCCTCCGAGCTCTCGGGCGGCATGCGCAAGCGCGCCGGCCTCTCCCGCGCCCTCGCCCTCGATCCCGAGTTGCTATTCCTCGACGAGCCGACCGCCGGTCTCGACCCGATCGGCGCCGAGCATTTCGACGAGCTCATCAAGAGCCTGAAGGAGACGCTCGGGCTCACCGTCTTCCTCATCACCCACGATCTCGACACGCTTTACGCGATATGCGACCGGGTCGCGGTGATCGCCGACAAGAAGGTGATCGCGGTCGGAATGATCCCGGAATTGCTGGCATTGGATCATCAGTGGATTCAGGAATATTTCCGCGGACCGCGCGGCCGGTCCGCGGCCGCCGCCGCGGACCGACAGGAACAGGCGCCCGCCCCGGCGGAGCAGGGGGCATGACGCGCTGATGGAGAACCGTTCGAACAACGTGCTCGTCGGCGGCGTCGTGCTGGTGCTGCTGGTGATCACGCTCGGCTTCATCGTCTGGCTCGCCGGCTTCTCCGGTCCGAACGAGCAGAAGTTCGACATCTTCTTCAAGACCTCGGTCAGCGGGCTCGCCAAGGGCTCGGGCGTCACCTTCGCGGGCGTGCCGGTGGGCAAGGTCGACGACATCAATCTGATGCCGGAAAGCCCGGATTTTGTGCGCGTTCGCATCACCGTGAAGGAAGGCGTGCCGATCCTCCAGGGCACCACCGCGACGATCGCCGGCGTCGGCTTCACCGGCGTCAGCCAGATCAACCTCGACGGCGCGATCAAGGGCGCCCCGCCGATCACCGAGCCGGGACCGATGGGCGTGCCCGTGATCCCGACCAAGCCGGGCGCTCTCGGCGAACTGCTCAACAACGCGCCGCAGCTGCTCGATCGCATCTCCACGCTGACCGAGCGGCTGGGCCAGGTGCTGTCGCCCGAGAACCAGAAGTCGATCAGCGGCATCCTGGCCAACGTCGACCAGCTGAGCGGCGCGCTCGCCCAGAACGGACCGGAGCTGCGCGCCACGCTCGCCGAGACCCGCATCACGCTTCGCCAGGCGGGCGATGCCGCGGAACAGCTCGGCAAGCTCGCCGGCACCACCAACGACGTGTTCGCGCGCGATCTCGGCCCGACGATGGACAATCTCAACAAGGCGGTCGCCTCCGCCCAGCACAGCATGACCAATCTCGATGCGGCGGTGACGGACGCGCGGCCCGGCCTCAAATCCTTCTCGACGCAGACGATCCCCGAGGTCAGCCAGCTGATCCGCAACCTCAACGAGATGGCCGATTCGCTAACCGCCGTCGCCAGTCGCCTCGATCGCGGCGGCGCCGGCGCCATCCTCGGCGGCGGCCGCCTGCCCGATTACAAGCCGGGGAAATGACGATGACCCTTCGCCTGCCCGCGTTGCTCGCGCTCGCCTTGCCGCTCGCCGCCTGCGTAAGTTTCGGCGAGAAGACCCCGCCGTCGCTGATGACCCTGACCGCCGCGACGCCGCTGGCGGCCGGCCCGGCGCGCACGGTGGATCCGGCCCGCACCGTGCAGGTGCTCGTGCCGACGGTGCCGCAGGCGCTCGCCTCGCTCCGGGTGCCGGTGCGTTCCAGCGCGACCGCGCTCGCTTATCTCAAGGATGCGCAGTGGAGCGAGGCGCCGAACCGTCTGTTCCGCAACCTGATGGCCGAAGTGATCGCGCAGCGCACCGGCCGCACCGTGCTCGATACCCGCCAGTTCACGATCACCCCGGGCGTCCGGCTGTCGGGCGGACTCACCGCGTTCGGCCTCGACGCGCCGACCAGCGCGGTCGTCGTCACCTTCGATGCAACGCTGGTACGCGGCGATACGGCACCCTCCGTCCGCCGCTTCGAGGCGCGCGTGCCGGCGGCGGCGGCAGACGCCGCGAACGTCGCGCCGGCGCTCAACCAGGCCGCCAACCAGGTGGCGAGCGACGTCGCCGACTGGATCGGCGGCTAGGCTTCGTTCAGCCGAGGCTCTTGGATGCCTGCTCGAACACGTCGTTCGAGAGGCCGGGCGTCGCCAGCACCCGCTCCAGCTCGCCGCGCATCAGCGCCGCCCGCGCCGCATCGAACCGCCGCCAGCGGCCCAGCGGCGGGATCAGCTTGGCCGCCGTCTGCGGATTGAGCCGGTCGACCGCGATCACCTTGTCGGCGAGAAAGCGGTAGCCCGCGCCGGAGCGATCGTGGAAGGCGCGCTGGTTGCCGGCGAAGGCGCCGACGACGGCTCGCAGCCGGTTGGGGTTGGCGAGCGTGAAATCGGGATGCGCGGCGAGCCTGGCGGCAGCCGCCACCGTGTCCGCGCGCGTCGACAGCGCCTGGGTAGTGAACCATTTGTCGAGCACCAGCGCATTGTCGCGATAGGCGTCGTAGAACATCGCCAGTGCCTGCTGCCGCTCCGGCGCGTCGCCGTTGGCGAGCACGGCGAGCGCGCCCTGCCGGTCCGTCATGTTGTCGGCCTGCTCGAACTGGCGGAACGCGATTGCAGCGCCATCAGCAGGCGCGGCCGCGGCGACGTAGCCGAGCGCCACCGTGCGCAGCCGCCGCGCACCCTTGGCGGCCGAGGAATATTCGTAGCGGTTGGCGTGGCAGCGCGCATGAGCCGACCGCCATTCCCCTTCCAGCGAGCGGCCGAGATCGGCGCGCAGCGCCTCGCGCGCAGCGTGGATCGCGTCCGGATCGACGACGAGCATCTGGTCGCCGACGAAGCTTTCGGACGGCAGCAGCACCGCCTCGCCGACGAAGGCGGCGTCGAGCGCGGGATCGGCCAGCGTGCGCCGCACCGCCTCGATCACCGGCGCATGGTCGGCCGGCCGCCCCGCGGCGGCGGCGACGAGCGTGTCGACCATCAGCTGCTGCATCGCCTCGTAGCGGGCGAACGGATCGTCGTCGGTGGCGGACAGGAAGGCGAGATCGGCGGCGGTGCGGTCCGTCTCGATCACCACCGGCGCGGAGAAGCCGCGGTTGATCGAGAGCACCGGCCGCGTCGCTACACCCTCGAACAGGATCTCGCGGCGCGCTTCGTCGATGAGCTCGATCCGTTCGCCACCCACCGAGGACCCGCTCGCCTGATCGAACAGCGCGAGGCGCAACGGCACCGGCATCGCTTGCTTGGCGGGCTGGCCGGGCGTCGCCGGCACGCTTTGCTCGAGCGTCAGCCGCGCCGTCGCCGCGACCGGATCATGCGCCAGCGTCGCCCGGATGCGGGGTGTCCCAGCCTGGCCGTACCAGAGGCGGAAGCGGCCGAGATCGATCCCGCTCGCATCCTCCATGGCGCGGACGAAGTCCTCGCAGGTTGCAGCGGTGCCGTCGTGGCGATCGAAATAGAGGTCGCTGCCGGCACGAAACCGCGCCTCGCCCAGGATCGTGCGCAGCATGCGGATTACCTCGGCGCCCTTGCTGTAGACGGTCGCGGTGTAGAAGTTCGAGATCTCGATATAGCTTTCCGGCCGGATCGGATGCGCGAGCGGGCCGGCATCCTCGGGGAACTGGGCAGCGCGCAGCGCGCGCACGTCCTCGATCCGCTTGACCGCCGGCGAACCCTGGTCGGCGGAGAATTGCTGGTCGCGGAAGACGGTGAAGCCCTCCTTGAGCGACAGCTGGAACCAGTCGCGGCAGGTGACGCGGTTGCCCGACCAGTTGTGGAAATATTCGTGCGCGACGACGGCGGCGATCGCGTCATAGTCGGCGTCCGTCGCGGTATCCGGATCGGCCAGGATGTAGCGCGAGTTGAAGATGTTGAGCCCCTTGTTCTCCATCGCCCCGAAGTTGAAATCGGACACCGCGACGATGTTGAACTCGCCGAGGTCATATTCGCGGCCGTAGACGCGCTCGTCCCAGGCCATCGCGCTCTTCAGCGCGGCCATGGCGTGCGCCGTCTTCGGCAGGTCGGCCGGCTGCACCCAGATGGCGAGGTCGACCTCGCGGCCCGACGCCGTCGTGAAGCGATCGCGGTTGGCGGCGAGGTCGGCGGCGACGAGCGCGAAGAGGTAGCTCGGCTTGGGAAAGGGATCGCGCCATTCCGCCTGGTGCCGGCCGTCGGCCAGGTCAGCCGCGGCGATCCGGTCGCCATTCGCTAGCAGGACCGGGAAGCGCGCCTTGTCGGCGATCATCCGCACCGTGTAGCGGCTGAGCACGTCCGGGCGGTCGGGGAAGAAGCTGATGCGGCGGAAGCCCTCCGGCTCGCACTGGGTGCACAGCATGCCCGCCGAGGCGTAGAGCCCCATCAGCTGCGAGTTGGCGGCAGGCGCGATCGCCACCTCGGTTTCCACGACATGCGCGTCGCCGGCCAGATCGACGACCAGCGCCGGCCCGTCCAGCCGCCACCGCGCGTCCGCGCCGTCGACGCGGACCGCGAGCGGAACCAGCCCGTCGCCATCGAGCCGCAGCGGGCGGCCATGAGCGCCGTTCCGTCGCACCTCGAGCCTCGCCAGCACCCGCGTCCGCTCCGGATCGAGCTCGAAATCCAGCGATGTCTCCGGCACCAGCCAGTCCGGCGGCCGGTAATCCTCGCGGCGGATGGCATGCGGCGGCTGGGCGGCGGCGATATGGATGTCGAGCATGAGCGGGATCTACGCGCCGCGCCGGGGGGAGACAATGCGGCCGCAGCGCTCTAGGTGCGGGTCATGTCTCGCCTGCTGATCTTCGGCCTCGGCTACACCGCCGGGGCGCTCGCCGCCTCGCTCCGCGCGCAAGGCTGGCAGGTGACCGGCACCCGCCGGGAAGCGGCCGGCGGCGCGATCGCGTTCGACGATGCCGATGCGGTGCGCGCCGAGATCGCGGCGGCGACGCACATCCTCTCGTCGGTGCCGCCGGCGGACGGTGAGGATCCGGTGCTCGCCCGCTACGGTGCGGTGCTTGCCGCCGCCCCGGCGCGCTGGACCGGCTATCTGTCCTCGACCGGCGTCTATGGCGACACCGGCGGCGCCTGGGTGGACGAGAGCGCCCCCGTCGGCACCGGGCGCCGCACCGCGCGCGCCGCCGCCGACCTTGCATGGGGTGCGCTCCGCCCAGATGCTCACGTCTTCCGCCTGCCGGGCATCTACGGTCCGGACCGCTCGCCGCTCGATCGCATCAGGGAAGGCCGGGCGCACCGCATCGACCTGCCCGCCCAGGTGTTCAGCCGCATCCACGTCGACGACATCGTCGCCGGCATCCGCGCCAGCCTCGGCGCGGCCGCGCCGGGCGCCTACAATCTCGCCGACGACGAGCCGGCGAACCAGAATGCGGTGGTGGAATATGGCGGTGCGCTGCTCGGCCTCGCGCCGCCGCCGCTGCGCACCCTCGACCAGCTCGACCTGTCGCCGCAGGCGCGCGCCTTCTATAGCGAGAACCGTCGCGTCGCGAACGGCAAGGCCAAGCGCCTGCTTGCCTGGCGCCCGCTCTATCCGAGCTATCGCGACGGGCTGCGCGCGATCCTCGCCGGTGGCTAGCGGCCGCGGGCCTGGAGCGCGATGAGCAGCCCGGCCATCGCCAGCACACCACCGGCCGCCGCCATGACCGACCAGCGATAGCCTTCGAACATGGTAGAGATCGCCATCGCGATCACCGGCGTCAGCACGTTGATATAGGCCGCCCGCGCCGGCCCGATCGTGCGGATGATGCCGAAGTACAGCGTGAACGCCAGCGCCGAGGCGACCAACCCGAGATAGAGCACGCCCGCCCAGTAGAGCGGCCGCGGATCGCCGACCGGCGCGCCCACCGTGACCAGCGCGATCGCCGAGTTCATCAGCACGCCCCACGCCATGCCCCAGGCGAGCAGGCTCGGCATCGGCACGGCGCGGGCCGTGGCGCCGGCCTGCATCACGTTCGAGATCGAGGCGGCGAGGACGCCGAGCAGCGTCAGGCCGAGGCCGAGCGTCACTGCCCGACCGCCGACGACCGCAGTGCGGATCTCGTGCACGAACAGCAGCCCGACGCCGAGCAGCGCCACCGCCGATCCGGCGAGGAAGCGGCCGCTGAGATGCTGGCCGAGGAAGATCCGCGCAAGCAGCGCGTTCGGCACGATAAGCAGCGCGAAGGTGACCGCAACCAGCCCCGAGGTGACGTAGCCTTCGGCGCGATAGACGAGGTTGAAGTTGAGCATGACCTGGAACAGGCCGAACACTGCCGCCACGCCTTGCCCGCCACGGCCGATGCGGAAGCCGTCGCCCCGGTACCAGGCCAGTGCCACCATCCCCAGCGCGGCCGCCGCGAAGCGATAGCTGACCGACCAGATCGACGGCACCTCGCCGAGCTGGCCACGGATCACAATCCAGGTCGAGCTCCAGATCAGCGTCGTTACCGCAAACGGGATCGCGACGCGCGCCTGCGCGGTCTTGCCGAGTGCCGGGGCGAGCGCCATCAGAGCGCGGCTATCGCCGCCGCCAGCGCCGCCACCTCGTCCGCCGGCTGGCTCCAGGAGACGACCAGGCGCGCCTCGCCGGGCCCCCAATCGTAGAAGTCGAAGCCCGCCCGGCGCAGCGCCGCCGCCTCCTCCGCCGTCACCCGGAGGAAGACTTCGTTGGCCTCGACCGGGTGGATCAGGCGCGGGCCGGCAGCCGCCGCGAGCCGAGCCGCGCCCGCGTTCGCGGCGCGCGCGTTGGCGAGCCAGCGATCGTCCTCCAGCATCGCCAGGATCTGCGCCGCGGCAAAGCGGCCCTTCGACAGGAGGTGCCCGGCGCGCTTCCGACGATAACGGGTCACGGCGGCGAGATCGGGGCGGAAGAAGACCAGCGCCTCGGCGAACATGCCGCCGTTCTTGACGAAGCCGAAGCTCAAGGCGTCGACGCCGGCACGCCAGCTGAGATCGGCGGCGGAGCAGCCGAGATGGGCGACGGCGTTGGCGAAGCGCGCCCCGTCCATGTGGAAGCCGAGGCCGCGCGCCTTCGCCAGATCGCCGAGCGCGGCAACCTCGCCGGGCGTGTAGACCCGGCCATATTCGGTGGCGTTGGTGATCGAGAGCGCATGCGGCTGGACGCGGTGAACATCGTCGGCGATGCCGTCGAGGAGAGCGGTCACGCCGCCGGTGGAAAGCTTCGCGCCGTCGCCATGCGCCAGCAGCAGCTTGGCGCCATGGGTATAGAATTCGGGCGCACCGCATTCGTCATTCTGGATGTGCGCATCGCTATGACAGACGACGGCGCCGTGCGGCGGGCAGAGCGCCGCCAGCGCCAGCGAATTGGCGGCGGTGCCGCTTGCCACCCATAAGGCTGCGACCTGCGTGCCGAACAGTTCCGAGAAGGCGCCGTCCAGCCGCCGGCTGAGCGCGTCGCCGTCATAGGCCGTGTCGACGTCGTTGGCCGCCGCGATCGCGGCGATCACCTCGGGGCAGGCGGGAGCGGCATTGTCGGAGAAGAAGCGCATGGCCGCCCATGCAGGCGGCGGCGGCACGCGGTCAACCTCCGACCGTCGGGCCGGGTCAGCGGTTGACGGCGAAGACCGTCACACCGGCGTAGCGGGCATCGCCGGGGTCGAACGCCTGGAAAGGCACGAAGCGGCGGGCGGTGAGGCTCGTCCCGACCAAGCCGGCAAGCTTGAACGTGCCGAGCTTCATTTCCTTCGGCGGCCGCCCGTCGCGCTCTACCGCCACCGCATCGAGATAGAGCTCGCCGTGGCGGGTGTAGACGATGTGCGGCGCGAGCGTCACCGCCGCGCGATTGTAGGTCGTGGCCACGCACAGGCCCTTGGCGATCGCCTCGAGCAGGGTACGGGTGGGCAGCTCCGCGACATCGCCGGGGGCGGAATCGGGCTTCTTGAGAATCGACGTAGCGTTGTGCATCGCAGCATTATCGACCGGAAGCGCGGAAAGTTCCATAGCTTTAACGCCGAAATGGCGAATCGTCGGAGGAGCGCGATGAGTCGCTTGGCGGCCGCAGAGTGGATACGCCGTAACTGGTCGGACCGCGCCGGATGACGTTATGCTGCAGCACCGCACAACTGGAGACCAGCCGATGCGCCTGCCACTGATCCCGCCCGCCGAGCTGACGGCGGAGCAGAAGCTGCTCTACGACGACATGCGCAAGGGCATTGCCAGCAATTTCAACGCCTTCAAGGTGGAGCGCGAGGATGGCGCGCTGATGGGTCCATGGAACCCGTGGCTGCACGAACCGCGGATCGGGAAGGCGATCTGGGATCTGACCATCGCCATGACGGCGGAGGCGACGCTCCCCGACAATGTCCGCCAGATCGCGATCCTGGTGGTCGGCGCGCGTTTCGACGCGGCCTATGAGATCTACGCGCACATCGCCGTCGCCGAGCGCGAGGGGATGAAGCCGGAGCGGCTGGCCACGCTCGTCGCCGACCTGAAGCCCGTCGATCTCGCTCCCGACGAAAGCGTCGCCTTCGACCTCGCTTATGCGCTGGCAAGGGGCGGCACGCTGCCCGAGCCGCTCTACCGGCTGGCGGTCGCCACCTTCGGCCAGCACGGCACCAACGAGCTGATCTATCTCGTCGGCCTCTACAGCCTGGTCTCGACCACGCTGAACGGCTTCAACGTGCCGGTGCCCGAGCGTGACTGACGCCCGCGCCACCACCGCCGCGCCCGAGGTGCCGAAGAGCCGCGCCACGCCGTTCGATACGGTGGCGCTGCTGCTCCAGGGCGGCGGCGCGCTCGGCGCCTATCAGGCCGGCGTCTACGAGGCGCTGGCCGAACGCGGCATCGAGCCGACCTGGATCGCCGGCATCTCGATCGGCGCGATCAACAGCGCGATCATCGCCGGCAACCCGCCCGAGAAGCGGGTCGCGAAGCTGCGTGCCTTCTGGGAGTTCGTGAGCGCCGGCAGCGCCGGCTGGAGCCAATGGTGGACGGGCCTGTTCACGGATCCGACCACGCGCAGCCTGATCAACCAGCTCGCCGCCGGCGGCGTGATGATGAACGGCGTGCCCGGCTTCTTCACGCCGCGCTTTCCGCAGCCGCCGCTGCAGCCCAACGGCACACCCGGGGCGACGAGCTGGTACGACACGAGCGCGCTCAAGCCCACGCTGGAGGGGCTGATCGATTTCGACCCGATCAACGACCCCCGCGCGATGCGGTTCAGCGTCGGCGCGGTCGACGTGCAATCCGGCAACTTCGCCTATTTCGACAACGCCACCGATCACATCGTCCCCGAACATATCATGGCGAGCGGGGCGCTGCCGCCGGCATTCCCCGCGGTCGAGATCAAGGGCCGCCATTATTGGGACGGCGGCATGGTCTCGAACACCCCGCTCGACTGGGTGCTGTCCGCCCGCACCGAGCTCGACACGCTGATCTTCCAGGTCGACCTGTGGAGCGCGGAGGGGCCGCTACCGCGCGACCTGGCCGGCGTCGCGGTGCGGATGAAGGAAATCCAGTTTTCGAGCCGCACGCGCGCGGCGACCGACGAGTTCAAGGAAGCCCAGAAGCTTCGCGCCGCCTTCCAGGCGCTGCTCAGGCAGATGCCGGCCGAGCTCGCCGCGACGCCCGAGGCGAAGCTGCTCGCCGCTGCGTCGGGTCCGGCGGTCTACAACATCGTCCAGCTCGTCTACCGGTCGCCGACCTATGAAGGCCAGTCGAAGGACTATGAATTCTCCCGCCAGACGATGGAGGAGCATTGGCGGATGGGATATCGCAACGCCGCCAGCACGCTTGCGCACCCCGAGGTGCTGACGCTGCCGACCGAGCCCTCCGGCGTCGCGGTCTACGATTTCCTCCATCCGCGCCACGAGGCGCCGGCCAAATCGCCGAAGACCGGCTAGCGATACCGCGTCCCCGGCAGACTCGTCGGACACGGGCGGCGCGAGGGCAGGATGCGGTCCTTCGCTCAGGCGTCTTCCAGCACGCGGACGCGCACAGGGTCGCGGGCGACGACCGGCTTGGCAGCAGGCAGTCGGGCAGCGGCTTCGGCCCGCGTGACGGCCGGGGCGGCGGCGCCGCACTCCATTCGCTTCAGTCGGCTCTCGTCGTCGGGAATACGCGCAAATGTCCTCCTCGAAAGGTGCCGCCGTCAAGCAGCTACAAGACCCCTCGCGCGTCGCCGAGCGACGGTCGGGGGAACGATCGCGGTCGCCGATCATCTTCCAGCGGATGGCGGGATCGGACAACAGGACGGGGGACAGCCGCCGGGTCCCGAGCGGCCGCTTGGCGCGGCTCGGCGGCTTCGGCCGGCTTGCGGGCGGCGTCGCCGGCGGGATGATTGCGGAGGGGGTTCGCCGGCTCGCGGCGGGCGAGCGGCCGCGCCTCGGCGACCTCGTGCTGACCCCCGCCAACGCCGCCCGCGTCGCGGACCGGCTGGCGCATCTGCGCGGCGCCGCGATGAAGCTCGGGCAGATGATCTCGATGGACGCAGGCGACCTGCTTCCCGCCGAACTGGCTGCCGTGCTCGCCCGGCTCCGGGAAGGCGCCTACCGCATGCCGCCCGCGCAGCTCGGCCAGGTGCTGGAGCGCGCCTGGGGCAAGGACTGGCGCCGCCGCTTCGCGCACTTCGACGCGACGCCGATCGCCGCGGCCTCGATCGGGCAGGTCCATCGGGCGACGCTGCGCGACGGGCGGATGCTCGCCATCAAGGTGCAGTATCCGGGTGTCCGCGAGAGCATCGGCGCCGACGTCGACAATGTCGCGACCCTGCTGCGGGTCTCGAACCTGCTGCCGCCCGGCCTGAACCTCGCCCCCCTGCTCGCCGAGGCCAAGCGCCAGCTGACCGAGGAGGCGGACTATGTCCGCGAAGGCGCGCAGATGGCGCGGTACGCCGCGCTGCTGGCGGACAGCCCGGACTATGTCGTGCCGAGCTTCGTAGCGGAACTGACGAGCGATCGGGTGCTGGCGATGTCGTTCGTCGAGGGCCGGCCGATCGAGACGCTCGGGAGCGCACCGCAGGCGACCCGCGACACGGCGATGCGGATGCTGATCGCGCTGGTCCTGCGCGAGCTGTTCGCGTTCGGCGTGATGCAGACCGATCCCAACTTCGCCAATTATCGCTGGCAGGCCGACACCGGACGGCTGGTGCTGCTCGATTTCGGCGCGACCCGCGACGTGGCGCCGGAGACGGCGGACGCCTACCGCGCCCTGCTGCGCGCGGGGCTGTCGTCGAACCGCGACGCGATCCGCGCCGCCGCGGTCGCCGCGGGCTTTCTGGGTGCGGACGCCGTTCACGCCCATCGCGGCGCGATCGACCGGATGATCGATGCCGTGCTCGCGACGGTCGGCCGGCCCGGCCCGTTCGACTTCGGCGACCGCGCCTTCGTTCCCACCATCCGCGACGAAGCGGGGCGGCTGATCGCCGATCGCGCCACCTGGCACGTCCCGCCGATCGACACGCTGTTCGTCCAGCGCAAGGTGAGCGGGACCGCGCTCCTTGCCGCCCGGCTGGAGGCGCGGGTGGATGTCGTCGCCCTTGCGCGCGACGTTCTGGGCTGACGCCACGCGGCGGCGGATGCGGCGGCGCCACGGTCCGCTACTGCCATGGTCGCGAAGTCGCTCCGCATCGTCGTCGCGATCCTCGCCCTTGCTCGCGATCGGCGCGGCGCTCCAATCATCGTGCCGATCATCATCGTCGTGTTCGTGATCTATGGTCTGTTCAGCGGATGGAGCTACCAGCGGACGGGCAACCCGCTCGTCGCCGGCCTTGCGAGCGCGATCGCGTTCGCCTGGGCGATCGCGGTCCCTTCCCGATGATCGCGGCCTGACCTGCGATCCCGCACCGGCTAGCGGCACGCCCACCAGCCGAGCGCGCCGCGCCCGGCCTGGTCGAGGTGGAGATGGTCGCGGTGGGCGGCATTGTAGTCGGGCGAGAGCGTCGTCGCGAACAGGCGGCAGGCGCCGTCGCGCACGTCGTGCAGGAAGGCGGCCTTCTCCGTCCCGCCCCGCCAGTCGCGCGCGACCGTGATGCGGGTGCCGTCGGCGAGGCGGAAGCCGGCAATGTCGATGGCGTCAGCGGTGGCGTGCTCGCTCCACGGGCCGGTGCCGCGCCCGTACATGCGCCGGCAGCTGTAGCTGCCATAATGGTCGATCCGCGCCACGCTGCGGCCGAAGCGGCGAAGCGCCGCCGGCTGGACCACGTCCCACTCCCATACCGACAGCGCCGCCGCGACCGCGCAGGAGATGGCCGGCGCAGCCGGCGCATAGCCGATCGTACGCGCGCCGCCGGCGACGAAGCGGACGCCGTCGGCATAGCCGCAATGGCCGCCCTCGCGGCGGGGGGCCAGCGCCAGATAGCGGATGCCGGCACGGCTTAGCAGCGCCTCGCAGGCCGGCGCGTCGCCGGTGAGCGCGGTCAGCTTGCGGCCGGTGAAGGCGCCGACCGGCCGGCCGAGATCGAGGCTGGTCCAGGGCAGGTCCTCGGGATGGCTGCGGCCATGCGCCACGACGAGCAGGACGGCGGCGGCGGCAAGCAGCCCCAGGAGCAGAATCTTGAGCACGGGACGGAAACGCTTCACGCGGCGATGGTTTCGCCTGCAGATGGTCGTCCCAGGATGCCCGCGTCCCCTCGCGAAGGAGCCCGCTCATGCCCGCCACCCGCCTCGAAACAAAGCGCGTCGAGAAGCCCTGGGGCCGCGACGATCTCTGGCCGGGCTTCGATCCGGTGCCTGCGGGCGGCAAGCCGATCGGCGAGATCTGGTTCCAGCCGCCGGGCGGCGGCGATCCGGCGCTGCTGATCAAATATCTGTTCACCAGCGACAAACTATCGATCCAGGTCCATCCCGACGATGCCGAGGCGCAGGCGCGCGGCTTTGCGCGCGGCAAGGACGAATCATGGGTGGTGCTCTCCGCCGATCCGCACGCCACGATCGGCCTCGGCACGCGCGAGGTGATGAGCAAGGACGCGCTCCGCGCTTCGGCGCTGGACGGCTCGATCGAGGACCGGGTCGACTGGAAGGCGGTCAAGAAGGACGACTTCTTCTACACGCCCGCCGGCACCATCCACGCCATCGGGCCGGGCCTGACGGTGATCGAGGTGCAGCAGAACGTCGACCTGACCTATCGCTTGTACGACTATGGCAGCGGCCGCGAGTTGCATCTCGACGACGGCGTCGCCGTCAGCAAGCCGGTGCCCTATGTCGCGACGCACATCCCGCGCGAGCCGACGCCCGGCCGCACGCTGCTTGCCGAAGGCCCGAAGTTCGTGCTGGAGCGCTGGTCCCGGGCCGGCGACATCGCGATGGAAACCGGCGGCGCGGAAGTGTGGCTGGTCCCGATCTCCGGTGGCGGGACGGTCGACGGCACGACGCTCGAGGCGGGCGGCGTGTGGATCGCCGAGGGCAGCGTGCCGCTGTCGCTCGATCCGGGCACGGACCTGCTGATCGCCTATGCCGGCGGCACGGTGATCGAGCAACTCGCCGGCTAGGCTAGGCCCGCAGCGCCGTCGCGATCGGCTCGGCGGTCGTCGGATAGCCTGATCGTCGCGGATGCAGAGCCAGTCGGCGCCGTCGCGCGTCTCGATCCAGGGCGTGACCGTCGCGATCGGGTGACGGGCGGCGTCGGCACGCGCGGCGGCATAGGACCCGGCCAGAGCCAGCCGTTCGAGGTTGCGGCGGGTCGGGAAGATGATGCGGTGCTCGCCGGCGTCGGCGTCGGCCAAGGCGGCGGCGGCGCTCGTCCAGATCGCGCGGACGCTCTCGCCGCCGTCGGCGGTGGCGACCGCGTCCTCCGGCGCCCGGGCGAGATAGAAGCGGGTGTCGTAGACGCGGTGCGCCATGCGCGCCGGCAGCCACCGCGCGAACGGGCAGAGCGCGGCCGGATCGATCGCGAGACCCAGCGCGGTTAGGAGCGTCACGAACGGCTCGCCCCGGCCGAGCCCGTCCCGCAAGGTGGCGACCGCCGCCTCGTCTGGACGGGGAACGAGGCCGATCGCGATGCCTACCTCTTCGATCGTCTCGCGGATCGCCGCGACGCGGGCAGCGGCGTCGTCGCGATCGGGGAGCGACAGTGCCGCGGCCAGAACATGGTCTTGCGGATCGATCCGTCCGCCGGGAAAGACGAGCGCACCGGCGGCGAACGCCATGCCCCCGGCCCGCTCGATCATCAGCAGATCGGGGCGCGCACCATCGCGATCGCGCAGGAGCACCAGCGTGGCGGCGGGGATCGGATCGCAACCAGTGGCCATCGTCGATCGCCTCGCTGCCGCGTTATACCGCAGGTTTGGCGGCTAATGCATGGGAACAAGGCGCAAATACAAGCGTAGAAAATGGGTACATAACGGCCCGTTACGCGGAGAGGCGATCAATGGCACCCTTGAGAGTACAGGCGGCCGCGCGCCGGCACGAGGCGGTGCTCGCGTATGATCGCATGCGGGGACGCTCGCGCCGCCCCGTAAGCCGTGATCTGCCCGAACTGGATTCCCGGACGCGCCAGCTGGCGCGTGGCCTGATGTACGGCATGCCACTCGGCATCGCCTTGTGGTTGCTGCTCGCGCTGCTGATCTGGCGGATCGTCTAGCCCTCGGGACCGCGCTTTCTTTTCGGAAGAGCCGCCACTCTCCGACGCGAGCGGTCCGCTAGAGGCCGCTATTGCATCCCAGCTCCCTAGACGGGTTCGAGGGTCTGGTGTGGCGGGTCCGGCCTCATGATCGCAATGCGGTCGCCAGCCCGCACCGTGCCGCCGGCGAGCACGACAGCCATCACGCCGGCCTTGCGCACCAGCCGCCCGGCGCCGTCGCGGCCGAGCACCGCCTGCATCAGCCCCGCCTGATAGCGTTCGAGCTGGATGCAGGGATTGCGCAGGCCGGTGAGTTCGACAACCGCATCCTTTCCCAACGCGATGCGGGTACCGCGCGGCAGATCGAGAAGTGCTACGCCGCGGGTCGTGACGTTTTCGCCCATGGTGCCGGGCGCGACGGCGAAGCCCCTGGCGACAAGCTCGTCGATCAGTTCGATGTGCAGCAGGTGCACCTGGCGCAGGTTCGGCTGGCGCGGATCTGCCGCAACCCGCGAGCGGTGGCGGACGGTGGCCCCGGCATGCGCATCGCCGCCGACGCCAAGTCCCGCAAACAGCAGGATCTCGGGCTCGACGAGCTTGCTCAGATCGTGCCGACGGCGGCGGGCGACGGCATGGACGACGCCTTCCATGCGGACAACCGTTAGCGCCTGCCTCGGACGCTTCACAAGATCCCGGCGCCGCCGGCGTTTGGAGCGCCTTGCCCGCAGGAGTGACTGAACCTCTTTTATGCGTTCAGGTATCCTGACCATCAGCGCGACGGCACAAAAAGAAAATCGCGAGGCGAGCTTCGTTCCGCACGACTTGATGAAGCGTCGCGGCAACGGCAAGCGGTGGATGTTCGGGACAGGTGCGTGGGGCGTTGCATCGCCGCGTGGCGGCCGCTAAAGCGCCGCCACCGGGGTGCGGGGCTGTAGCTCAGATGGGAGAGCGCTGCAATCGCACTGCAGAGGTCAGGGGTTCGATTCCCCTCAGCTCCACCAACTCGCCCCCGGTAAGCCATTGAAGCAGGGCTCCCCTCAACGCCGAGGCATCCCAGTCCACTCTCGGCCGCGATGGTCGCGCGCACCGTACCGCGATTCGAGAAATCGGCGCCGGCTCCACCGCAACCCGCTCTCGCCCGAACTCCGCGAAGGCGCGCTCTCGCCCGCGCGGGCTCCGGCGGTCAGCCGACGAAGGCTCGCTCCACGACGAACTGGCCCGGCTCGCTGCGCGTTCCCTCAACCGCGCCCCAGCCTTCCAGTATCTCGATCATCTCCTTGTTGAACGCGACCGACCCGCACACCATCCAGCGCGCTCCGGCGCGGTCGGCTTCGGTCAGCCCGACGTCGCTGCGGAACAGGCCGTCCCGGATCCGATCGGTGATACGGCCCCGGGTGTGGAACTCGCCGCGGGTGACGGTGGGATAATAGGTGAACCGGTCGCGCAGCAGCTCGCCGAAGATCTCGTCGTTGCGGATCTCCTCCTGCAGGAAGGTGCTGTAGGCCAGTTCCTCCTTCTGGCGCACGGTGTGGGTGATGATGACGTTGTCGAACCTCTCGTGCGTCTCCGGATCGCGCAACAGCGACAGGAACGGCGCGAGCCCGGTGCCGGTGCCGATCATCACGAGGTGCGAGCCCGGCTGGAGTGCGTCGACGACGAGCGTGCCGGTCGGCTTGCGGCCGACGAGGATGCGGTCGCCGACCTCCACATGTTGCAGGCGCGACGTCAGCGCACCGTGCGCGACCTTGACCGAGAAGAATTCGAGATGATCCTCCCAGCTCGGGCTGACGATCGAATAAGCGCGCATCACCGCCTTGCCACCCTCTTCCAGGAGGCCGATCATCACGAACTCGCCCGAGGCGAAGCGGAAGCTCTGCGGCCGGTCGGTCCGGAAACTGAACAGGCCCGGGGTCCAGTGATGCACCCAGGTGACCGTCTGGAGGTGGAACCCCTTGGTGGCGGCGAACTCCTCCAGCTGGGCGGCTGGCGGGGCAGGAATCTTGGTCACGTCGGATCTCCGGCAGGCATGGCTCCCGCTCCTTCGCGG